>JAISZF010000286.1 GCA_031269415.1 Clostridiales bacterium | reverse complement strand
CATTTATACATCAGGCGATAGTGGCTGGTCGTTACAGCCGAAAGTGGTAGACATGGTTAAGTATATTGCTTAATCAGGTTGAACTTTAAAGAAGAATATAGGGTTCCTATGTTTTTCATAACGGTTACAGATTTTGAAAAATGAAGCATCGAGGCTTGACAGCTCACCATTGGATTCACATACAGTATATCAGAAAAATTACAGGAATTTAATCCTTAAATTTATAAATATTTGAGGATGGGATGATCTGAGAGGGGATTTTTCATGAAAAAAATGGCCTGGAGAGGCGTATTTTGCGCAATAAAAAAGCGCCCAAAAAGCGGGCGCCTTAAAAACCGCCGCTGAAGCCAATGGCGATAGAGAAGTACAAACAGTACATGAAACGAAGTAGGAAGATGCCTGTCCATAGAGGCATAAAGACTTTTCGGCACTACCGATCAGGTCACTATCTCCAGGAAGCTGGGAATCATTTCCCCGGAATAGTAGAACAGGCCGCGTCCCAGTTGATCCGCGTCCCAGACGCGCTGCGGATTATCGGGATACGCTGAGTATCCGCCGGCGTAGACTTCAATACGGTTGCCGGACGGTTCCCAGAAATAAATAGTCAGTCCGCGCGTGATGGCGTGACGCGTTGGCCCAATGTCCAGTTTCAGACGGTTAACCGCGATCCAGTCCGCCGCGTTGCCGATGTCTGTCCAATCGTTGAGATAGAAGCCCAGATGATGTATCTTTCCCGGCTTCGGATACTCCACAAAGGCCAAGTCATGAGGCTTATTGGAACTTGTCAGCCAGACCGCCAAACGGTTCCCATCCGCCGTGTTACAGACTTCCGGCGCGTACATGCCGAAGACTTCCTTGCAAAAGCGTTCCGCTTCCGCGATATTCGGGCCGTAGAGCAGGAAATGATCCATGCGTGTGGCTCGCATACCGCGAGGCGGTTCCGTCCATATATCGGGATTATGTATCATGGGTTTTTGATCCGCCAGCTTCACATCGCTGTAGATCTGAAAACGGTGCCCTGTTGAGATGGTAAACGAGTACCTCTTCCCAAAACCGGGCTGATCATATTCAGGAGGTATAACGTCCACATCGTAGCCAAAGGCGATGACCTCGTCTTTGATCTGCTCAAGTTCCTCCGAAGAGTTCACCTTAAAGGCGACATAATCCAAACCCGCTTCATCCGCCAGACGCAGCGTCACGCTGTGGTGATCGAACTCGTCGTAGGCCTTCAGGCATACGCGTTTGCCGTCGCTGCTGCGGCATACCTCATTCAGTCCCAAGATATTCTTGTAAAAGTGAAGAGTTTTGTCCAGATCCAGCACGCGGATCTGCGCTAACCCCGGTCTAAGCGTTCTGTTGAATCCCATCGTTATACCTCCCGTTTTTTTTAAGATCATTAACCCGCGCTAGAACTATGTCGCCGCGCGGTTCCACACAGCAGAGCAGCACAACGCTTTCCGCCTGTTCGGCTTCGGAAACATGCGCCCTGCTCATTGGCTTGATTTGATGATACGCTCCGGAAATGATACGCATCACGCATATGCCGCAGCCCCCTCCAAAGCAGCCGCATCGCAAATGCCCCCGGCGCTGGCGCAGCATCGCCGCCAGTACCGTTTCATCTTCCCGGCACAAAAAACTCTCCCGCCCTTCCTCAAGCGTGATGACAAACATATTCCTCATGACGTTTATGAGGTTTTTTGCTTGAGCTGCCAGGCGACGTCGATGATCATATCCTCCTGCCCGCCGACCATTTTGCGCCGGCCCAATTCTTCCAGTATATCCCTTGGATCCAGCCCGTATTTCTCCGCGGCGTTGTACACATGCAGCAGGAATGAGGAATACACTCCGGCGTAACCCAGCATCAGGGAACCGTTGTCTATAACCTGCGGCCTTTGCGTAAGAGGAGTAACCAAGGTTTCCGCGATGTCCATAAGACGGTAGAAGTCCGAACCCGTTTCATATCCGATCCGTTTGAGCACCGCGGCCAATACTTCGATCTGCGCGTTGCCCGCGCCCGCTCCCAGCCCTCGCAGCGTCCCGTCCAAATATTCAGCGCCGGCCTGAACGGCGGCAAGCGAGTTGGCGATCGCCAGTCCCAGATTGTTGTGCGCGTGGAACCCAACGGGGATTTTAACGGCGGACCTCACCGCGTTAACGCGTTCGGCCACGTCTTCGGGCAGCATATAACCCGCGGAATCAGCCAGATTGATATAATCCGCCCCATAGCTCTCCATTTTAGCGGCTTCCTCCGCGATTCGCTCCGGTTCCGCCATATGGCACATCATCAGAAACCCGACCGCTCTAAGGCCCATCTTCTTTGCCGCCGCGATATGCTGCGCGCTAACGTCCGCCTCAGTCACATGCGTGGCTACGCGAACCGCTCTCGCGCCGCAGTCCCGCGCCTTTTCCAAATCCTCAATAGTGCCGATTCCGGGCAGGAGAAGAACGGCGATATCTGTCCTCGGGGCAGCGTCCGAGGCGGCTTTGATCAAATCAAAGGCATCATATTCCGAAAAGCCATATGTATAACTGGAACCGCCCAAGCCGTCGCCATGGGAGATCTCTATCAGTGAGACCCCGCATTGATCCAGCCCGCCGGCGATTGCCGCCGCCTGTTCAGGTGTGTAACGGTGCCGCAGCGCGTGACTGCCGTCTCGTAAGGTGGTGTCGACTAAACGAATCATAACGCGCCTTCCCTTTCCAGCATCTCTTCGGCTATGCGCTCCGCCGCCGCTACAGCGGCCGCGTTGATTATGTCGAGGTTTCCGGAGTATCTAGGCAAAAAATCACCCTGGCCCTCAACCTGAACCATTACGGTGACTTTATCGCCCTCCAGCATCGGAGGCACTATAACACGGTACCCGGGCACATAAGCCCGTAGTTCCTCCACCATAGCGTTAACGGACGCCGCTATCTTCTCCAATCCAACGCCCGGCTCCTTCACCCTGGCCAGAATGGTGTCCGTCATCATAAGCGGCGGTTCAGCCGGGTTTAATATAATAATCGCCTTTCCCTTCTCCGCTCCGCCCACGGTCTCAATGGCTTTCGCCGTGGTCTGTGTAAATTCGTCCATATTTGCGCGCGTGCCGGGGCCGGCGCTTTTGGAGGAGATACATGCCACTATCTCCGCGTAAGCCACGCCCGCCGCGCGCGCGATCGCGTAAATAACCGGAATGGTGGCCTGCCCCCCGCAGGTGACCATATTGATGTCGGGTTCCGAGCGAAGGGCCTCCAGGTTTACGGTCGGCACGCAGTAGGGACCCAGCGCCGCCGGCGTCAAATCAATGGAGACAATGCCCGCCTCCTTCAGAGGACCCGCGTTATAGCGGATATGCGCGTCCGCCGAAGTGGCGTCAAACGCAATCCTGATATCCTTACACGCCGTCATGGCCTTTACGCCCTCCGTGGAAACCGGAACGCCCAGCGACGCAGCGCGCTTAATGCCTTCCGATTCCACAACGCCCGCCATCATGCCCATTTCCAAAAATTTGCTCCGACGAACCTTGTACATCAGATCGCTTCCGATGTTGCCGGGTCCGATAATGCCGACTTTTACGCGTTTCATACAAATTCCCCCTCGATAGTTCCGAGAGTGGAAAACTCCGCCCTGAACCTGTCGCCCTTTACCGCCGCCGGAGCGGCGGTGAGCGCGCCGGAAAGAACCACTTCCCCCGCTTTCAAGGGTGAGCCGAACTCCCACAGCTTGTTAGCCAGCCAAGCCACCGCGATAGCAGGGTCGCCCAATACGGCGGCGCCGGTTCCCTCGTTGACGCAAACGCCGTTTTTCCACAGCTTCATATGTTCCGACGGCAGATCGACCTCCGAGATATTGACCCGTTTAGCGCCGAGTATATACCTCCCGGAAGACGCGTTGTCCGCAATGGTGTCCGGCAGTTTAATCCGCCAATCCGCCACCCGGCTGTCCACAATTTCAAAGGCCGCGATTACATAATCCGTCGCCTTGCGTACACCTTCAGGCGTGACGGTTCCTCCCGGCAGATCGCTCTTAAGCACAAAGGCGACTTCCGCCTCTATCTTCGGCTGAATCAGTTCCAATGTGTTTACTATTCCGCCCGCGCAATCCATCGCCGCGAAGAGATGCCCGTAATCCGGTTCATGGACGCCTAACTGCTCCTGCATCCCCAGCGATGTCAGGCCGATCTTTTTTCCTGATATGTGATAGCCCATATTCTCGGCGCGCCTAATATTTTCCATTTGAATCATGTACGCGTCGTACACCGTAACATCTCCGCGATCTGTCAGCGGCGCGACAGGAAGGCGGTTTCTCTTGGCTTCGAATAATTCCGACGCGAACGCGCGTATCCGCTCCTGTTCCACCCGGCTACCTCCCGAAGAAACTCAGCAACAGATTCGCGAAATCCTCTGTACGCTCTATCTGCGTCCAGTGCCCGCATTTGCCGAATACATGCAGTTGGGAGTTCGGGATAAGGCTGAGCAGCTTTAACGAGGTTTCCAGTGGAATTACCCGATCCTCGCGACCGTGTATAATCAGCGTTTCATTCTGAATATCGCGGATATACTGTTGGCTGCCCGCCATGCCTTCCACGCCTTTTTGACGCGGTTCAGGAAACATGGACGAAAAGCTCTCCTGAAAACCCGGCTGCGTACTCGATTCATACCGAGTCTTAATCAGTGCTTGAGTAGCGAAAGAATGATCATATGTGAATATTTCCAATAATTCTTCCATATTTGCCTGTGAGGGAGTATATCCCCATACCCTGTCCAGCCCGTACGTAAGCGGGAAACTGACTCCCATGCTGCCCATCAGCGCGAGCTTATCCACTCGTTGCGGATATCTGATCGCCAGAGTGAGCGCCAGCGCGCCGCCGAAGGAATTTCCGACCAGGCTCGCTTTTTCAATGCCCAGCGCGTCCATCAGATCCACAGCTTGCCGCACCCACAGATTCATGTTATAAACCGCGCCTTCCACGCGTTCGGTAAAGCCAAAACCCGCCATATCCGGCGCAATCACCCGATACGATTCCTTAAGGTACGGGAAAACCTTGTTCCAATTCGCCCAGGCTGTGACGCCGGGCCCGCTGCCATGCAACAGCAGTACGGGCGCTCCCTGCCTTGTGTCATGATAGTTCGTCCTGAACGAGCCTGTCTGTATACTGTTCGCTATCTCAGGTCTCTGTGCGCTCATAAACCGCCTCCAGATTTTATTATTTTTTTGATTTACCGGGCTGATACCCCATGGCGCGCGAAATTTCGACGGCCATTCGCAGCAGGCTTTGACGCAACCGCTCTAAATACTCGTCCTGAAAGATATCCGCCAGTCCGGATACGCTGACCGCGTATTTAACGGTACCGTCCCTGTCATAAATGGGGGCGGCCACGCAGCGCAACCCGTCCATAATCTCCCTGTCGTCGAAAGCGTAACCTCGCTCGCGGATGAGCGCAAGCTCTTTCTCCAACTTGGCGGGTTCGGTGATAGTTCTTCTGGTAACGCGAGCCATACCCCTTTGATGCAGAATGAGTTTCACATCGGCCGCCGTTTTATAGGCGAGCAGCACCTTACCCAAACCACTGCAGTGCATGGGCAGACGACCGCCGATCTCGGAAACGATGCGCAGAGGCTGTTCGGACTCCAGTTTTTCCACATAGAGTACCTCGCCTTGATCTTCCGTGCCCAGTTGAACAGTTTCGCCGTACTGCAATTGAAACTGCTTCATCAGAGGCAGGGCGGCGGTCCGGATATTCCATTTTCTCGCCACGTTATGACCCATTTCAAACAAGCGGATACCCAAGCTGTAACGCCCGCTGCCCGGAGATTGGTGAACGAAGCGGTAATTCCTTAAAGTCGCGATTAAGCCGTAAACAGTCGTCTTAGGCCATTGCAGCTTCTCCGATATTTCGGTCAGCGACATCTCGCGATCCTCCAAAGCCAGCAGTTCGAGGATTTGGATAGCGTGTTCCACCGATTTCACATGTGAACCGCCGGTTTTAGCGCCGTTCATGATTCGAATTCCCCCCTGCCTGTAATCATTCTATCAGTGTGGCCCGAACGGATCAATCGATTTGTTCGTTATATGGGAATTAATATTCCCATATAACGAACGATTTACACTCGAAGATCTTTAATATCACCCTGAATTCCCGGTTTAATTTTAACCTATGTTTACAGGTCAAATAATAGAGTTCTATAAGCAATATTAAACCAAAAACAACCTAAATTGGAGTAACTCAGTTCTTAGAAAACCGCATAAATAAAGGTTGTTAATGCTTCAGTCATATAAATTTCCAATAAGTGCAAAATAATGTTTGCAAAAACTTCCATGCATAGGTTAAAATAGTTTTAACCTATGCATGGAAGGATGCAGTCGTGACGAGAGAATGTTGAGCATGAACTTTGGTTGAAGTTAATAAGATACAAAGACGAATAAAATTTCGATCCCAAAAAAGACGCAAAAACACTCCCCCCTTGGAACATCAGAGAATTTTTAAATTTCGACAATTAATGACATCACCTTCTTATACAGTGAATTTGATAAAACTATGTATACAGGACACACTAAAGTGTTAGCCGTATTCTCTTTGGCTCTTCAACCAAAAGTAAATCATCAAGGGTTAATACAAAATTTCTGAAGGCGTCAATAAGAGCTTTGTGAAATTGTTTTTTTGTTAAGTTCGGTATTCGCGTGGCTTCAGAGATATGCTCCAGCAGTTGGCTGATGGCGTGAGCGATCTGTATTAGATAGTAGTGAATTTTCATGGCGTTATAATTCTCACAGAACACATGTTTAAGGTAGTAGCCGTGTTGCTTTTGTATCTTGAAACCCTCGTTTTCGATCCGCCAACGCCGTCTACCATGCTCAACCGTGCTTTTACAATTATTACGATCGACGGAAAAATCAGTAACGAATAGAAAAGCGTACTCAACGTCACTATCTTTACATTCCACAAAATTTAAGATAAACTTATCATACTTAAATCCGGTCGCGTAACAAAAATCAAGCGTCGTCTCGTTTACCATCTCGCGAAAGGATTGATCTTTCAAGATAGAATCCCGCTCACCGATATACGCGTCATAAAGGGTTGGCACACATCCCTCTTTAAAAAAACGAAGGATAAAACGCCAGCCGTTGTTCCGGCAAATCTCAAATACTTGCTTACATGGGTACAGTCCATCCGCGGTAATACAAATAGGTAATCGTGGAAACGCCAGTTTCAGCTTCGCGGAAAGCCGGTAAAAAGCCTTTATCTCACAGTCTTGCTTCATCCGCTCCTTGCTGGGCTCATCGTAATCCGGGCTGTAAAGTTCTTCTTCGTCTGGGATCCCGTTTTCGTTCTCAACGAATTCGGTACAAACACTGAAGACAAGATTTTCATGTAAAACGAGCTTAGCCTCCAAGACATAATGGTAAAACTCAATGCTCGTTACCTCGCCCTTTTTATTCTTACGCCGTCTAAACAAACATTTTTCACAGTGTTTGTGATGGAAACCGCACAGGATGGTACCGTCTATGAGGATTTGCCAATACTTCCCTCGGACGCGGCTGTTGTTAAACGTGTTCCGGCGCGTGAGCGCTATAATCATCGCGCGTATGATTTCCTCCAATTCAGAGGGTTTGAGTTTCTTGAAACAGTTATTAATCGTGTCATGGCATGGTAGTTCGTCTAGTTCCTCCCGCCGGAGTATCGTCGCGATATTTTTAATCATATTCTCATCATTGAACTCACTCGTTAGTGACCTCATGCTTCCTATTGAGAAGACCGCCGCCATGATACGCTCGATCAAAAGCACACTGATGTCGAATTTTGTATAGCTTTTGTATCTCGGATCCTCC
>JAISZF010000172.1 GCA_031269415.1 Clostridiales bacterium | reverse complement strand
CATCAAAACCATAGGTCACGGAAGCAGGTTCATTTAAATGGATAAGCTGAGGTATTATATAACAATAGTCGCTTGCTTGATCGTTACGGCGGTGGGTATTATACAAAATACCGCCCTATATGAATTGTCTCGCGGATTAATAATTACCATGGCAATGTTTTATATTATTGGAAGTTTACTTGAAAACTACCTAAAGAAAAGTGTCTTTTCAAACGATAATACAGATGATACGGAAATGTTGACTCAGGACAGTAAGAATGAGGGGCAAAATCTATAACAGGGATGGGAGGACCTTGAATGAAGGATACGGATCAGGTATGGAAATCCTATGCCGTCACAAAGAACCCCGCTTTAAGAGAAAAATTGATTATTGAGTACGCGCCTTTGGTAAAACTTGTCGCGGGCAGGCTGTTGACGCATGTCGGCCAATACGTGGATCTTGAGGATTTGACCAGCTACGGTATCTTCGGCTTAATAGACGCGATTGATAAATATGACCCCGATAAGGGGATTAAGTTTGAAACTTACGCCTCTATCCGAATAAGAGGGGCTATTATAGACAATATCCGCAAACTGGATTGGGTTCCGCGCTCGCTCCGGGCGAAGAACAAACAACTGGAGCAGGTTTTCGCCGAACTGACCGCGGAGCTCGGCCGCGAACCCAGCGACGATGAGGTGGCTGAGAAACTCTCGGTTCCTTTGGAAGACGCGAGGGAACTCATACGCAAATCCGCCGTCGTGTCGCTCGTTTCGCTGGATGATTATCTGGAGCAGAACGCCGACGCCAATTTATTTTTTACAGCGCGCGGCGATACGGACAGCCCGGAACACACCATCGAGTTAATGGAGACCAAACAAACCTTGGCTGAAGCGATAGATCAACTCTCCGACAAGGAGAAAAAAGTCATTACCTTATATTACTTTGAGGAATTGACCCTTAAGGAAATCAGCGTGGTGTTGGGCGTATCGGAGTCTAGGGTATCGCAGATTCACACAAAAGCCGTTTTATTATTAAAGGGTAAAATGGCTAATTACGCTGATTTGCGGCTGCGGGCATAGCGGAGCGGGAGTTGGGTGAGAATTATGATCGGCACTGAGGAATATACAAAAAATGAGTCGTTGATTATCGAAACCAGTGATGATAAAATGGAAGCGGTTATCTATTTTATCCCCCTCGAAGGAAACGGCCTGCCCTTAACCGAAGACGACATACGGGAAGCGATTTACAATAAAGATATAAGATTCGGAATAAAAACCGATGTGATAAAACAACTGTCGCTCGATCGTGCTATCGGCGTAGGTTATATCATAGCCGAGGGCATAAAGCCTGTTCCGGGCCATGGCGGAGGCTTCAGTTATCATTTTGACATGGGCGGCGGAAAGCCCGCGCCAAAGGTTAACGAAAACGGCAGCGTGAATTATCATGACCTAGGGATTTTTAGTTTATGTGAAGCCGGGGATTTATTGGTTTCCATTAAGCGCGCGGAAGGGGGCGTAAGTGGATCCGACATCTATGGGAATGTCTTGTTTCCGGGCAGCGCCGAATCGGATCTTTCTTCTGTTCAGGGTGATAACACAGTTATCTCCGACGACGGCGAGCGATTGCTGGCGGCTTCCGGAGGCCTTATCCGGGTGGAATCCGGAAAGGTTACGGTTTCTCAATCAATTCTGATCAGCGGGGATGTTAACAGCTCGACAGGCGATATAATTTTTTCGGGCGCGGTTAATGTGAGAGGCATCGTCAGAACCGGATTTATGGTGAAAGCGGACGCGGGCATCAGGATCGGCGGCGTCGTCGAAGCCGCGAAGCTTGAAACAGGCGGAGATATTGTTTTGGAAAGCGGCGTCCGAGGCTCCGGCTCAGCCGTAATAAAGGCGGGCGGCGATATTCGCGCTAATTTTTTAGAAAGCTGCGACGTTTCCGCGAGGGGGGATATTACGGCTGACAGCGCGCTTCACAGCCGGATTATGTGCGGCGGCTCATTGACGCTGACGGGCAGGTATGGCGCGCTGGTCGGCGGTAAGGCTGTGGTGAGGGAAAGCGTTACTGCAAGATCGATAGGATCCGCCGTTTCAACGCCGACGGAAGTGTGCGTGGGTCATAACCCGGAAATAATAAGGATGTATGAGGAGCTGTCAGACGAATATGTTTACGCGAAAAAACAGTATCAAGAGGTAAATCTGGAGGTGAATTCGCTTAAGGCGCGGGTTTCGTTGAAAGCCGAGCGAAAGAAATTGCTTTTAAAACTGCTCCATTCCAAATTTATACTTCGGGAAAAGCTGAACGGCGTCAAAAAACGGTTTGATAGTATGCTGCCGGAAATGGAAAATCATGAGGGGATAATAACGGCCAGTTCGATGATGCATTTTGGCGTAAAGGCGATGATAGGTAACGCGGTAATCTATGTGAGAGACGAGCTTGCGAACTGTATACTGACTAATGAGAACGGCAAAATTAATATAGGCTTCAAGGCCTGAGGAGGTGAATGAGTTATGTCGTTACGGCCCATAGATATGCAAGCGCCTGTTCAGCGAAGCGCCGATGTAATACAGGCGGCAAATAACGCCGCGCATCATCCGGAAAATCTGCGCCGGCAGTTCGCTGAGCGCCTGCGGCGCGAGGCCGCCCATAATGAAAAACACGTCCGTCACTCCAATAAACCCGAAGAGGAAACCATTAAGCGTGACGGCCGCGGGAATTCCAAACGTGGATCGAACGGGGACAATAGAGATAAAGAGAAGAAAAAGGCCGCTTTGGACGCGTTCGCGGGCGGCGGTATATTAGATGTACGGGTATAACTGCCCGGGAGAGGGTGTCGGATATTTTTACTTATGTTGTTTTGGGCTTTGTGATTCTGGGGATCATAATCATTCTCGTTACGTTTTCAAGCATTAAACAGACGGGGAACAAAATCAACGAACGCCGCCAGTCAGAGGAATTTGCCATAAGGGCTATAAGCGCTTCGGTGTCGGAAGCGGATCAGACCATGGAGGAGATCAACAAGGCTGCGCAGACAATCTTTGAAGAACTTGAAGACAAACATCAGGAGCTGCTTTTCCTTTACAATATGATTGAGGAACGCAAAAATGAAGAAGTCGGTCCGGCATCTGACATAATTTTCAGTGACACCCGCCAAAAACGCCTCGATAGTTATAAAAACCCCAAGCTTGGCAAAATAAGGGCATTGTACGATCAAGGCATGACAGAGGAAGAGATCGCCAAAACTCTGGGTATCGGCCAAGGCGAGGTGAAGTTGATACTTAGCATCGGAAAGGGGAGGTAATATGAACACAAAGACCTTCCTATTCGGTTTTGGCGTCGGCACGATTCTGGTGTCGGCATTTTTGTTTTTTATCTTTTTAATCGACAGGGGCATTGAGAACGGAAAAGTGATAGCGGAGATGTCTAATCAGGAGATTGTCGCCAGGGCGGACGAACTGATTACCGAGGCGAACGGCAGAGGCATTCAAGGAGAAATTGATATATCGGCGATCGCTGATATCGCTGTCCCCACTCCGGTCGCGGTTGAAATGACAGAGCAAGAGATTGTGGACGCCGCTTCCGGACTGGGTATGATATTCCCAACGATAATCGTCGAGCCGACGGAACCGCCTTTAACCGATACCCCGACTCCCACGCCCGTTCCGACGGACACTCCAGTACCTACACCGACGGCCACGCCTGTACCTACGCCTGAGCCGACGGCCACGCCAACGCCTGTTCCCGAACCGTCGTCGGAGGACCAGGGAGACTCTGTGCATGTGACGATACCGATGGGCGCCACATCGAACGACGTATGCGTCATGCTGCAGGAAGCTGGCATTGTTCAGGACGCGGCGTATTTTAACCAGTATATTATGGAAAGCGGTATGGACGAATCGCTGCGTTACGGGGAATTCGATATCCCCAAGGATTCCACCGCCGTCGAGATTCTTGATATTATAACCTCATAAAACAGTCTTGAGATTTTAGGCGTACATGTGTACAATAAAGTCTGTTAAGGAGGTATATCATGGAAAAGTATCAGGATCAAAGTTGCGGCTTTGAGGAACGCGCCGCGGATCTGGTCTCGCGGATGACGCTGGAGGAAAAGATCAGCCAGACCGTATTCACCGCCGCCGCCATAGACCGGCTGGGCGTTCCCGCTTATAATTACTGGAACGAGGCGCTGCACGGCGTGGCCCGCGCGGGCGTCGCCACGATGTTTCCGCAGGCGGTGGGCATGGCGGCTTCTTTCGACGAAGGGCTGCTGAAACATGTGGGCGAGGTTATCGCGCACGAGGGCAGGGCGAAGTATAACGCCAATTCCAAATACAATGACAGGGGTATTTTTAAAGGCCTGACGTTTTGGTCGCCCAACGTGAATATCTTTCGCGACCCCCGGTGGGGCAGGGGACATGAGACATACGGAGAGGATCCGTATCTGACCTCGCGCCTGGGCGTCGGATTTATAGAGGGCATTCAGGGGGATCACCCCAAATACCTGAAAGCGGCGGCCTGCGCCAAACACTTCGCGGTACACAGCGGGCCGGAGGCCTTGCGGCATGAATTCAACGCGGAAGTGTCCGAAAAGGAGCTGCGGGAGACATATCTGCCCGCGTTTAAGGCTTGCGTTCAGGAAGCTAAGGTAGAAGCGGTTATGGGCGCTTATAATCGAACCAACGGCGAACCCTGCTGCGGATCCGACAAGCTGCTGGTTCAAATATTGCGTGATGAATGGGGATTTGACGGCCATGTGACCAGCGACTGCTGGGCCATTAAGGATTTCCACGAGTTCCACCATGTAACGCACACGGTTGCGGAGAGCGTCGCTTTGGCAATGAATAAAGGCTGTGACTTGAACTGCGGGCATTTGTTCCTGCTGTTAAACCAGGCGGTAAACGAGGGCCTGATTACCGAGGATGTGATAACGAAATCCGTTACCCGGTTAATTGTTACGCGCATGAGGCTTGGGATGTTTGACAACCCGGAAGACGTGCCGTTTAACAGTATATCATATTTGGAAAACGACACGCCGGAGAGCAACGCCTTCGCGGAAGAGGTATCGCGTCGCTCGCTGGTACTCTTGAAAAATGACGGAATACTGCCCTTAAAGCCCGAGGAGATCAAGACGATCGCCGTTATCGGCCCTAACGCCGACTCACGGGACGCGCTGATCGGCAACTATCACGGAACGGCGTCACAATATATCACCGTACTGGACGGCATACGCGAAGCTCTGCCGCACGCGCGTATATTGTACGCGGAGGGCTGTCATCTGTATAAAGAGACGGATTCCGTCCTTGAGAAGATTCCCGGCGACCGAATGGCAGAAGCGATTGAAGCGGCCAAACTGGCGGATGTGGCTATAGTGGCGCTGGGTCTTGACGAAAATCTGGAAGGCGAGGAAGGCGACGCCTCCAACGCTTTCGCGTCCGGCGACAAACGTGACCTGTGTTTCCCCGGCCTGCAGAGCAAATTGCTGGAAGCGGTAACGGAGACAGGCACGCAGGTTATTCTGGTTAATATTACAGGCAGCTCAATGGATCTGCGCGAGGCGGACGCAAGCTGCAAAGCCATTGTACAAGCCTTTTACCCCGGCGCGCGCGGCGGACGCTCGGTCGCTTCCCTGCTGTTCGGCGAATACTCCCCTTCGGGCAAACTCCCGGTGACGTTTTATAAAACCGGCGAGGAACTGCCGGACATAACGGATTACAGCATGAGAAGCGGGCAGGGGCGCACATACCGTTTTATGAAAAACGAACCCTTGTATCCGTTTGCTTACGGTCTCAATTATACGTCGTTTGAATACTCTGACATTAAAGCCGCCAAGGCGGGGGACAATTTTATTGTAACGGCAAAGGTAAAAAATATCGGTAAAATAAAGGGGAATGAGTCGTCGCTGCTGTTTGTCAGCCACGGGGATAAAACCCTGGATGTGCCGAACTGGTCTCTTAAAGGTATTAACAACAATGAGATTCAGCCGGGTGAAACCGCGGAGCTCTCGTTTACATTAACAAAATCAGATCTATCCGTGTTTGACGATGAGGGCAAAGAGGTTTACGCTCCGGGAAAAATTGATATATATGTAGGGGGTGGGCAGCCGGACAACCGAAGCTTCGCGTTGACAGGCGCAAAACCTTTGCGTATCACGGTGGAATAATTTATAAGGGGCGGATGAGAATCCGCCCCTTAAGCAGCGTTAATACGCCTTCACCGGCTGAGAATAACTTAAATTGCCGTAATCGTCCGTAAACTGTGTACTGATATACATATCCTCGGTCAGTCTGTCCCATTCAAGTTTCAGCCCGCCCGCGGCGTCGATTACCGCGCCCGCCGTCCAGGCTTCTGTTTTATCGGTAAAGTTATATTCTTTATAATATAATTGAAGCTTATCCTCCGGCTTAATCTCATCAAATCCCTTTTGTATAACCAGCCCGTCATTCTGGCGCACGCCCAAAATTTTGCCGTTCGGATTCCTTGCGCTGATAAGTATGATTAAATTGCATTCGCGTCCGTTCATAACCGCCGGGGCGGCGTACAGCGTCCGGCGTCCGTTATTGACAATAGGGAACAGGCTTACATACTCGCCGTCGATTTTCGGCCATAAACCGTTAGGATAATCATCGGCCTGAACGCCCGTCAGCATGAAATGCCCCGGTTTTTCAGAGATTGCGCGCCACGCCGTTAAATCAACCGGGGTGTCGTCGGAGGGGGCGGCGAAAGACGAGCGGGTTACAGTATTTCCCGCTGTGAGGGCGGTAAAGAAACCGTTCAGGTAATCCGTGTAACTGCCGTCCATGCAGAGAGAATCGTAGGTTTGAAGCGTTAAGCCGCCGATATCGCGGCCACCGTAAATGTAGTAGGCGCTCAAGCCGCCTAGATTTACGTCCGAATTATTCCTGTTATATATTACCGCCGCGTCCAGCTCCGCTAAAAGCGATTGAGATTCATCGGGGTACATATCGGACAGCTTGCGCGCCATATCTCCCAAATCGACCATATCGCATTGGTTGTCGCGAGGACTGCCTTCCCCGAATGTTTTCGTGGTTCCACGGCGTTTTGCCAGAGTATGAAATGAGGATGAATCGTCAAGTTTATCCCCGCATTTCGACATTAAAGCGCCCATCGCGCTCATTACATGCCCCGCCCTGGATAAGTCCGTTATGGATATCGTGAGTATCTCGTCGGTATTCCCGCTGTAGCAATACATGAACTGATCGGCGATTGTTTGGCCTAATTCCGAGCCGTCCATACCGGAATTTCCGTTAAACGCCGAGAGGAAGCCGTAGTCCCACCCGTTTCCGGGTTCCAAATCCTCCGAGGCAATCAGATATTCAGCGTAATCGGACGAGACCATAGCCATTTCAGCCGTTGCCATAAGGCAGGAATCGAACCCAAGGAGTTCCAGCTTCTTGTTCGCCGTTTCTGATTTTGCGAACGCGTAATTCATATCCAGCAGCGTTAGGTTGCTGTTATCAAATTTTTCATCCTGCCCGTACCCGGCGATGGCTCCGCCGCCGTGATCCCACATTATAAGCGCGTACCGTTCAGCGGGAAAGGCTGAATAGCCCAGGTTTATAAAATCGGCAAGCGTTCCGGGGTCGCCCATGTTCAGCAGGCCCACGCCCGTAATACTATTGAGTTTGCCTCCGGAGATCTCCCAGATCATACATTCGTTATCCGGGACAACATCATTCTGCCAGCGGCTGGCCCCTCCGGTAAACAGCACTATGTTTACATTTTCCGTATTTACGCCCGATTGCAGTATTTCAGTCAGATCGGAGGTGGCCGCGCCGTTTTCGCTCTCCAGATCCGAGCCGTTCATAAAGATCATGAGCGTGTAAGGCTTTTTCGCGCGCGGCTGAACCTTTTCCGCGGCGACTGTATAATCCCAGCCGTTGAATGTCAATCCTGTGAAATCCACAGCTTCAGTCGAGCGGACGAAGGGCTTGACTGTCGTGGCCGACGCCGCGCCGGAACGAGTAAACCCTTCTGACTGGCTGTCAAACAGCGTAAATAACGGTACAGCGGCTAAGACTCCCAGCGCCGCCCATAAAAATACACGTTTTTTCATTTATGCCTCCTGATGGTGAATAACGTTGTATTTTAGTATGCGCCGGGATGGGAAATTTACGCTTGATCTTTCGTAACTAAAGTCACCATCTTTCCTTGATAAATAACATATATGTCGGTTTTTCTGGCTTTCATATAATCTCCAGCAAAAGACGAGCCTTAATCGGCTTGTCTAAATCCTGTAATGTGTTATACTTGTTCAATAATCGTTGCCCATTATTTCATCCACTCAACTTTAAGGAGGCTCTGTTATGGATTACGACGAAAAAATCATTTCTATGCTCGGCGCTATCATAACCAAGGTTGACAAGCTGGAAACCGACGTCGCTGATGTAAAAGCCGGTCAGACCAAGCTTGATGCCAAGGTTGACAAACTCGAAGCCGGTCAGGCTAAACTCGAAGCCGGTCAGGCTAAACTCGAAGCCGGTCAGGCTAAACTCGAAGCCGGTCAGGCTAAACTCGAAGCCAGTCAGGCTAAACTCGAAGCCAGTCAGGCTAAACTCGAAGCCGGCCAAGTTGAACTCGAAGCCGGCCAGGCTAAACTCGAAGCCGGTCAGGCTAAACTCGAAGCCGGTCAGGCTAAACTCGAAGCCGGCCAAGTTGAACTCGAAGCCGGCCAGGCTAAACTCGAAGCCGGCCAAGCCAGACTCGAAGCCCGCGTCGAGGATATACACCACACCGTAACTGTTCTCGAAAACGACTACAGCACAACGCGAGGAGCTATTTTTGACAAGCTGGATCTCATCGACGACCATGTCCTTCTGGCGGAAAACGACATTATAGTAATCAAAGAACGCTTGGACGCTGATGAGGTCTACATACGCGTGTTTAACAATAAACTCAAACAGGTTTGACACCCTCCCCTCCTTACTTACCGTCGGCACGATTTTCACAGCGCCGACGGTCTTTTGATTCACCGCCGCCACAGCGGCAAATCCAAGCCCGCGCGCCGTCGGCCTCCTCAGATGATTCCGCCAAGGCGTCAATGTTTTCAGGTTTGCTTCCACAGCCGCGAAGGACTGGCTCATCGAACTCTGAACCTTCGCCCCCAACTATCCACGCCCAGCGGTCTGCCGCCGCTAACCTCAAAACTGATTTTCCCGAACAGCCCAACCTCGCCCAAACAATCCGCATCCGGCGGATTAATTACTTAGCTTTGACTATCCATACCGTGTCGTTACCTGGAATTTTAGGCTCCTGGTTTCAGGTAATTAGGTATGCCTTTTCGCCGTGAAAATCCAGGTTCATTTGTGATTGAACGTCAATGCTCTTTCTGATAAACTAAGCTTATTATTCGTATGGAGGCCTAAAATGCACATTGTACTTCTCGAACCGGAGATCCCTTACAATACAGGCAATGTCGGCAGGACATGCGCGGCTGTGGGCGCCGCTTTGCATTTGATACGCCCCCTTGGGTTCGACACGAGTGATAAAGCGATAAAACGGGCCGGAATGGATTATTGGAAAGATGTGGATGTACGGTATCATGATAATTTCCAGGACTTTGTAACCGCGAACGGATTGGATCAAAACGGCGAAGCCCGGTTGTTTATGTCCACAACCAAAGCGCCGCGGCCGTATACGGAGGTTGATTACAACATTGACGATTTTATTATGTTCGGCAAGGAAAGCGGCGGCATACCCGAACAGATACTGCGGAAATACAGCGATACGATTGTCCGCATACCCATGCTGGAAAACAAGCGTTCATTGAATTTATCCAATTCCGTCGCCATTGTGCTTTATGAGGCGCTGAGGCAGAATGGGTTTCAAGGACTTCAACGCACGGGGCGGTTGAATAGAACTACAAACGGAGGTGAGGTAATCTATGAAAAAACTGCCTGTCGGAATACAGACTTTCAGAGAAATCATTGATGGCAATTATGTTTACGCGGATAAGACGCAATACATTTACAACCTGCTGACGAACGGGAAATGTTATTTTCTTTCGCGCCCCAGGCGCTTCGGCAAGTCTTTGCTGCTGGATACCATAGCGGAAGTGTTCTCCGGGGATCGGGAATTGTTCCGGGGCTTATGGATTTATAGCTCTGACTGGGATTTTAAAAAGTATCCTGTCATTCGGATGGATATGTCTTTGGTTGACTCGAAAAACGAAAATACGCTTACAGAGTCCCTCAATAATAAATTGAATGAATATTCTGAAGTCGAAGGGTTCAATTCCGTCATCCTATCGTCTCGTTTACAACAGTTGATAAGGGCTTTACACAGAAAATACGGCGAGCGTGTTGTGATTCTGATAGACGAATATGATAAACCATTATTGGATCACATCATCGACACGGAAACCGCCGAAGCCAACCGGCGGGTCATCAAGAGTTTCTTTGGAGTTCTCAAGGGTATGGACGCGTATTTAAAATTCGTGTTTTTTACAGGAGTGTCAAAATTTACTAAAACATCGCTTTTCTCCGAGATGAACAATCTGTTGGATATAACACTGATGTGATGAGGGGATACGCTCGTTGGAGCGCGGGGAAGGCGTAAGTCTGACAATGGGTGAATTGGAAGCCATGGAGGATATGACGCCGGAGGAATCTGAAAGGTTTGCGCTGAAAGCCAAGACCCGAAGCCAAATTCTATGAAAGTGACTTTCAGTGAAAACGCCTTTGCTGATTATTTGGAGTGGCAGAGCAGCGATAAGAAAGCGTTTAAACGCATTTTTGTGGGGAGAGACAAGAATGTCCTGCTATAAAGCGGTACTATTTGATCTGGACGGCACGCTGTTGGATACGCTGGAAGACATAACGGATTCCATGAACCAAGCGCTTACGCGTTTCGGCTTAGGCGATATCGGCATAAGCGATATACGGCGTCTGGTGGGTAATGGGGCGAGGAAGCTCGCGGAAGGGGTATCGGCGCGTGTCGCGGGTAAAGCTCCTGCTTCCGGCGAGATGACAGACAGGCTGTTAGACGTATACAATGAGATTTACAACAAAAACAGCGCGATAAAGACAAAGCCTTACGCGGGTGTCCAAGAATTACTTGATTGGCTGAAAGATCAAGGCATACGCACGGGTGTCCTGTCTAACAAACCTCATTTAACGACGCTGGAAGTCCTGCGGCATTATTTTCCAAGGCACGCGTTCGATTTCGCGGCTGGTCAGCGGGATGGCGTGCCTCGCAAACCGAACCCAGCCGGAGTTTATGAATTTTGCGGGGCTTTGGGCATAAGCCCGGACGAAGTCCTGTTTGTGGGCGATTCCGAAGTGGATCTGGAAACCGGGCGCAACGCCGGTGTGGACTGCGTGGGCGTGCTTTGGGGTTTCCGCGATGAGGAGATTCTGATAAAATGCGGGGCAAAAGCCCTGATAAAGACGCCGGAGGAAATAAAAGACTTCCTCCGGCGCGGCTCCTATTAGTTGCGATGAGTTAAGCTATCGTGATCCTCCGGATACGCCTTGTTCCATTGAATCAGCGAGTGGGTTCTGAGAAAGAACGTTTCGGAACTATGTCAAGCGCGCCGAGTGCTTCACGCAAAGCTTTCATTCCAACGCTCATAATTGCTTCGGTAGCCGCGTTGTTATACATTAGTTATCCTCCAAATACGCCTCATTCCATTGAATCAGCTTCTCCGTGTACACCCGCGCCGGGCCGCCCGGAACATCGCGCGCGTTGACGCAGGTTGACAGGGATACGGCATTATAAAAACTTTCGTCAAACAGCGGGGAGACCTCCCGCAGTTCCTTCAATGAGAGAGCCTCAATAGAAACACCTTTTTCCAGGCAATATAATACGAGTTTTCCGATAATTTCATGGGCGTCCCTGAATGGGACGCCTTTTTTCGTGAGCCAGTCAGCCGCGTCCGTGGCGTTTACAAAACCCGATCCGCAGGCTTTCAGCATATTTTCTTTGTTAACGGTCATGGTTGAAACCATGGATGTAAACACAGGCAGGCACATCTTTACGGTGTCGATCGCGTCGAATACCGCTTCCTTGTCCTCCTGCATGTCTTTGTTGTACGCTAGCGGCAACCCTTTCATAACGGTCAGCAGCGCCATTAAATCGCCGTACACGCGGCCTGTTTTCCCGCGTATCAGCTCGGCCATGTCCGGATTCTTCTTCTGCGGCATAATGCTGGAGCCGGTGGCGTAAGCGTCATCCAGCTCAATAAACTTGAACTCATGGCTGGACCACAGCACAATCTCCTCGCAGAACCGGCTGAGATGCATCATTATTATCGAGAGGGCGCAGAGTAAATCCAGGCAGAAATCACGGTCGGACACCGCGTCCATTGAATTCAGGGTTATCGTGTTAAACCCCAGCGCTTCGCGCACCAACTCGCGATCCAGCGGGTACGTCGAGGCCGCGAGCGCGCCGGAGCCAAGCGGCATGGACTTGGCGCGGCGGGCCGTATCGTTCAGGCGGTCTATATCCCGCTTAATCATTTCCGTGTACGCCAGCAGATGGTGCGCCAGGGTTACGGGCTGGGCGCGCTGAAGGTGAGTATAGCCGGGCATTATTGTGTCGATATTAACTTTAGCCATATCCGTTAATTCGGAGAACAGCGTTCTCAGCAGTGTTTTTATTGACTCAATCTCTTCTATAATGTACATGCGCATATCCAAAGCGATCTGATCATTACGGCTGCGGCCGGTGTGCAGTCTCTTGCCCGCGTCGCCAATCCGCTCGATTAAGAGGGTTTCGATATTCATGTGAATATCTTCCGCGCTCTCGCCGAAAACGACTTTACCCGCGCGGATATCATCCAGCAATTCATTCAGGCCATCTTGAATACGCGCGCTGTCTTCCGCGGGTATAATACCCGTGGCGCCCAGCATCCGCGCGTGCGCGATACTGCCCTTAATGTCCTGTTCGTACAGGCGGCTGTCGAAAGAAATGGATGAATGGAAATGGTCCGTTTGGCTGTCCGCGGATTTTGTGAATCGGCCGCCCCATAGTTTCATTTGTTATTTTTCCTCCCGAACGTTTTTGGCATTCATTAAAGCGCGTACCTTTAACGGCAGGCCGAAGAGATTGATAAAGCCCTCGGCGTCGTGATGGTCGTAGAGATCGCCGGTTGTAAAACTGGCAATATTCTCGTTATACAGAGAATAAGGCGACTCGCTGCCCGCCGATATGATATTACCCTTGTAGAGTTTAAGGCGAACCTTGCCTGTTACGGTTTCCTGCGTGCTGTCTATAAATTTGGAGAGGGCTTCGCGCAGGGGCGTAAACCATTCGCCCGAATAAACCAACTCCGCGAACTTCACCCGCACTATCTCCTTGAAAGACGTGGTCTGTTTGTCTAGGCAGAGGTATTCCAAATCACGGTGCGCGTGATATAATATGGAACCGCCGGGGGTTTCGTATACCCCGCGCGACTTCATCCCGACGACCCGATTTTCCACTAGATCGGCGATGCCGACGCCGTTCGCGCCGCCAAGGGCGTTCAGTTGATCCATTAAGTCCACCGGGCTTATGTCTTTACCGTTTAATTGAACGGGCACGCCCTTTTCAAAGGTCAGCTCCAGAGCCGTCGGAGCGTCGGGCGCGTCTTGCGGGGTGACGGAGAGTTGAAGCAGGTTCTTGAATATTGGTTCGTTTGCCGGGTCTTCGAGTTCAAGGCCCTCGTGGCTTAAATGCCAAAGATTGCGATCGCGGCTGTAACTCTGTTCCTTCTTCATCGGCGCGGGTATGCCGCGTTCCGTCAGATACGCCAATTCCTCCTCGCGGGACTTTATATTCCATGTCCGCCACGGAGCGATTATCTTCAAATGCGGCGCGAAAGCCATTATCGTAAGCTCAAAGCGGATCTGATCGTTGCCCTTGCCGGTCGCTCCGTGGCAAATGGCCGTGGCGTTCTCCTCAAGCGCGACATCCGCCAGAACCTTGCCAATCAGCGGGCGGGCGACGGATGTGCCCAAAAGGTATTTATCCTCGTATATGGCGTTCGACTTGATCAGCGGATACAGGTAATCCGTGATGAATTCCTCGCGGACGTCCTTAATGTAACACTTGGACGCGCCGGAACGTATGGCGCGTTCCTCAAGCCCGTCGGTTTCCTTGCCTTGGCCCACGTCCACGCATACGGCGATGATCTCACAGTCCGCGTACTGTTCCTTCAGCCAGGGAATAATGACGGTGGTGTCCAGACCGCCGGAATAGGCCAGAACGATTTTTTCATGACTCATTTTTTTATCTCCTTAAAATTAAAATTTTTATAATTATACATCAAGAATTTTTTTTTTGCAACTATTAGGTTATATATTGCATAAAATAAATTATACATGTATAATTATTCATTATAGCAAAATAAGGGAGGCTAATATGATTAAAGCCGGCATAATAGGCGCCACCGGTTACGGCGGCGGCGAATTGGTTCGATTATTAGGGCTGCACCCGGCGGCAAAGGTTCGGGCGGTTACCAGCAGATCATATATCGGCAAGGCGTACCACGAGGTATTCGCTAATTTCAGCCATCATGAGGAATTATATCTTCAGGAGGAAAATATAGAGGCTATGGCGAAGAAATGCGACGTTATCTTCCTGGCCCTGCCGCACGGGGTCGCCAGCGAAAAGGTGACGGAGGCTTTACTGAAACGTGTGCGCGTGATAGACTTCGGTGCTGATTTCAGGATCTCCGACGTTTCGGTCTACGAGAAATGGTACGGCGTTACGCATCATTCCAAGGAACTGCTCCCGAAAGCGGTTTACGGGCTGAGTGAGATATACCGCGAGCGTATACGTGGCGCGCGGCTGATAGCGAACCCCGGATGTTACACCACCTGCGGCATTCTGGCGCTCTACCCGCTTATAAAAGAAGGCGTCGTCGACGCAGGCGATATTATAATAGACGCCAAGTCGGGCGTATCGGGCGCGGGACGCGGATTGGATCTGGGCGTACACTATGACGAGGCCAACGAGAACATCAAGGCTTATAAGGTCGGCTCGCACCGTCATACCCCGGAGTTGGAGGAACAGTTATCGCTGGCCGCCGGCAAGGATATTATACTATCGTTCACTCCCCATATGATCCCGATGAACAGGGGCATTTTGCTGACCATCTACGGCAAACTCACAAAGGAATATACTTATGATGCGATAAATGAGATATATAATCAGTATTATCAGGATGAATATTTTATACGCATGACAAAAAAGGGCGTCTCGCCTGAAACCAAATGGGTTAAAGGCTCTAATTTCTGCGATATCGGCTTTACCATAGACGAGCGGGTGGGCAGAATTATTGTCGTCAGCGCCTTGGATAACCTGGTAAAAGGCGCGGCGGGGCAGGCGGTGCAAAATATGAACCTGATGTTTGGCCTGGAGGAAAAGGCCGGCCTGGATACGGCCCCGATATTTCCGGCATAATTACTTATCATATATGGAGGCGCAAAATGCCGAATCATTCTATAAACGCCCCTGCCGGCTTCTTAGCGGCAGGGGATCATATAGGCATTAAGAAACAGAAAAAGGATCTGGCTCTTATTCTATCGGAGAAACCCGCCGCTGCCGCCGGCTGCTTTACACAGAATACCGTAAAAGCGGCTCCAGTGCAATATGATCAATCAATAATCTTGTCGGGCAAAAAGGTTCGCGGCATTATCGTGAACAGCGGCAACGCCAACGCCTGTACCGGTGAACAGGGATTAAAAGACGTAAAGTCCGCCGCCGGGGCGTTTGCCTCTTTGGCGGGTATCGAAGCTGACGAGATCCTAGTGTGCTCAACCGGAGTAATCGGCGTGAATCTCCCGATGGATATTCTTTTGCCCGGTATAGGCCGGGTATTCGCCCAATTATCCAAAAGCGAGGCCGCCGGGGAAGACGCGGCCCAAGGCATTATGACCACGGACACGTTCGCGAAGACGGCTTATGAGGAAATAACCGTAGAAGGCGCGGTCGTCAAACTGGCGGGCATGGCAAAGGGTTCGGGCATGATTCATCCCAACATGGCCACATTGCTGGCGTTTATCACTACCGACGCCGCTATTTCGGCGGAATTGCTTCAAAAAGCCTTCACCGCCAGCGTTCGGGATTCCTTCAATATGATCTCCGTGGACAGGGATACCAGCACTAATGACACCGCCTTAATTTTAGCCAACGGCATGGCGGGCAATACGCCAATCGAGACGGAAGGCGAGGACTTTGAAAAATTCAGCGCCGCGCTTTACAGGATAAACAGGAAACTGGCGATAGACATGGCGCGCGACGGCGAGGGCGCGGGCAAACTGATGGAAGTGAACGTCCGGGGCGCGCGGTCTGACGCCGACGCCAGGCTTATCGCGCGTTCCGTAACATCGTCCAATCTCTTTAAGGCAGCGCTGTTCGGCTCGGACGCCAACTGGGGCAGGGTATTATGCTCTATGGGTTACAGCGGCGGCGTGTTCGACCCCGATCATGTAAGCGTAAACTTTCGCGGCGCGGCGGATTCGATAGATGTGCTGAAAGACGGAGCCCCGATCGCGTTTGACGAGGAACGCGCCAAAACAATTTTGACCGAAAAAGAGATCTCTGTGGACATCCAACTGGCCGACGGCGATTTCGCGGCCACAGCCTGGGGCTGCGACCTGACTTACGACTATGTAAAGATAAACGGAGATTACAGGTCATGAGGGAATATATCGAAAAGGCCAAGGTGCTGGTGGAGGCGCTGCCATACATCAAGGAATTCAACGGCATTACCGTGGTGATAAAGTACGGCGGCAGCGCTCTGGTGAATCAGGAGATAAAAGAGTCCGTGATAAAGGATATAGCTTTAATGAAATTCGTGGGATTCAAACCCGTGGTCGTTCACGGGGGCGGGTCGGAGATAAACTCTATGCTGAAGCGTCTGCGGATAGAAAGCCGATTTGAGAACGGACTGCGCGTTACGGACGAACAGACCATGGAAGTTGTGGAAATGGTGCTTACGGGCAAGCTGAATAAGGAAATAACCACAGACCTGTCTTTGCATGGCATTCTGGCCGCCGGCATCAGCGGAAAGGACGGCAGAAGCATTCAGGTGGAAAGATACATGCCGAACGGAACCGACATCGGTCTGGTCGGCGCTATAAAAAATATCGACACCATGCTCATGCGAACGCTGATAAACAACGATTTCGTGCCGGTCATCTCGCCGGTGGGCGTGGATGAAAACGGGGTGGGCTATAATGTCAACGCCGACACGGCGGCGGTGGCTATCGCCGGGGCGCTTAACGCGGAAAAGCTGGTGTTTCTGACAGACGTGGAAGGCATTCTGCGCGACCGTAGGGACGCGAGCAGCGTATATTCGCGCGTAAAGGCCGCGAAACTCCCTCAAATGATAGAGAAGGGCATTATATCCGGCGGCATGATACCCAAGGTGGAAAG
>JAISZF010000094.1 GCA_031269415.1 Clostridiales bacterium | reverse complement strand
CTCATAACCGTCATAAGCAATATCGCCAGTATGATCATGGGGATTCCATATAACACGTCTATCACCCGCATGATTACCATATCGATCTTGCCGCCGAAATACCCGGATATGCCGCCTATAACGCAGCCGATGATATTATTTATCACAACCACCACAAAGCCGATAAACAGGGAAACCCTCGCGCCGCGCCAGTTTCGCGTCCACAAATCGCGGCCCGCCTGGTCGGTTCCAAACCAATGTTCCGCGTTTGGCGTGAGATTCATGGCTTTGGCGTTATTGGCGGAATAGCTGTATTTGGACAGCATGGGGGCGAATATAGCCATACCGATGTATATAATAAGCACAATAAGGCTCGCGACAGCGACCTTGTTTTTTCGAAGCCTTATCCACGCGTCCTGCCAGTAGGTGAGGCTGGGGCGAACCACCTTGTTCAATCCGCTCCCGTCCTTAGGCAGCTTTCGCAGAAGTTCTTCGCTCAGAGTAATATCCGGGGTTTCCACACTGATCACTCCCGTTCCATTTCCGCCATTTTTTGTTTCTTTTCGGCAAGTTTAATCCTTGGATCTACTATACCATAAAGTATATCCACGAGCAAGTTTGCCGCGACCAGAAACATGCCGTAAAAGGCTGTCATGCCAAGCACCATCGTATAATCCAGATCATTTATGCTCTTTACGTAAAACTCGCCCATGCCTTTTATTCCATAGATTTTTTCCAGCACGAACGTGCCCGTAAGAACAGCGGCCACAATGGGGCCCATAACGGTTATGATAGGCAGTATTGAATTCCTTATTTGATGGCGCCATATGATCTGAAAACTGGAAAGGCCTTTTGCCTTGGCGGTCAGTATATAGTCCTGATGGATAACGTCCAGCATGGAAGAACGCATAAGCCTGGCTATCAACGCTATTGTATAGAAACTTAACGCCGCCACGGGCAGTATCATGTGTCTCCAGCTCTCCCACTGGGTGGCGGGAAGCCATTTCAGTTTTACCGCGAATATCAGTTGCAGCAGCGAACCGCTCACAAAATCAGGTACCGAGACAAAGAGAACCGCGGCAAAGATACAGATATAGTCCACTATACCGCCGACTTTTTGCGCGGCGGCCATACCTAACAAAAGCCCCGCCGCGAGCGCAACCAAAAGCGCTCGCACTCCAAGTTCCGCGGAATAATGAAACGTCTGTGCGATAGCGGCGTTTATCGTACGGCCGGGATACTTCAGCGACACGCCCAAATTGCCTTTTATCAAATTGGTGACATATGTAAGCCATTGCTCGTGAATGGGTTTGTCTAAACCATAATAAGCACGCATTTTTGCCTGTATCGCGGCGTTTGTTTTCTCGCTCGCGAACGGATCGCCCGGCAGCATACGAACCAGCACGAAGATGATCGTTACAAGCGTGAGCAGCGTAAATATAGCGATTACACATCTTTTTAAGATATATTTAGCCATTCGCTTCCACCTCCTCCGGCTTATTTGTGTTAATGAAACGGCGGGCGGCTGTGCCGCCCGCCTGATATCTCCGCTTCCGGTTACTCGAAATACGCGTATAAGAAGTGCGGACTCGCGCCAAGGAAATAGCGCAGTACTCCTTTAAGATTGCTCTTGTACGCCCAAACCTCCTGACGGACTTGCAGCGGGACAATACCCGCGTCCTCCATGAGAATTTGCTCGGCTTCGGCGTACATGCCAAGGCGCACGGACTCGTCGGTAAAACTGTTAGCGGTGTTTACCAGTTCGTCATAGCGCGGATTGCTGTATTTTCCGCCGTTCTGGGCGTTTGTGGAAACAAAGTATGACAGATAGGTGTACGGGTCGTCGAAGTCCGGCATCCATCCCGCGTAAATCAGATCGAATTCGCCGCTTACGCGTTCACTCAGCATGGCCCTGTATGTTACCTGCTCAATCTCAATGTTGATCCCGAGGTTTCTTTGCCATTGATCCTGGCAATTCTCGGCGATAAGGACATTCGTGGCGGCGTCGGAAATCTTGAGCTTCACGGTTATCTCGCCGGGATCGCTTATACCCATGGCCGTCATGGCCGCCTGAAGGTACTCTTGCGCTTTATCGGGCTCAGCGGTACTCTTATAGAAATCGACGGGATATTCCTCAACATACGGCTTCTCTTTGCCTTTTACCACGGGCAGGACAAAACGTGTGCCAGGGTAATAAAGTCCGTTAGTGGCTATAGCGACATACTCTTCCCTGTCCAAGGCGTAATTAAGGGCAAGCCGGAAATCTTTATTCGCAAGTATAGGGTTCGTTTCGCTGGCGATGTTGATACAGAACCAGTCGACGGCACCGGTCATGTACTGCTCCATAATTGTGCCTTCGCCCAGTTGGGATGGATCCTCAAGATACATAGGCGCCTGCGCGGCTGGGATGGCCGAAATAAAGTCGAGTCCGCCGGTTTGATACGTAGACACGGCCGCTTCGCTCTCCATTACGAACAGCGTTACTTCTTGAAGTTTTATAGCGTCGCGGTTCCAGTATTTGTCATTGGGAACAAGCACGAGTTTCTCATCAATCGCGTACTCCTGAACGATAAAGGGACCGTTTCCCAGCAGCTTATCAGGCGACGTCGCGTATTCGTCGCCGTATTGCTCCACCAATTCCCGCTTGACGGGATAGAAGCATGGGAGGTCAAGAAACGCGAGGTAGTATGGGGCAGGGGTGGCAAATTGGATAACAAATGTCTGGCTGTCCGGTGCGGAAACCCCCAGTTCCTCGACTGGTAAGGGATCGACGCCGTCTGCCGGATAAGCGATCCCCACGAAATTCAGAACCTGCTCAAGCGCCCATGAATAGTCGCAGGCGTTCGCGGGATCGGCAAGGCGGCGAAAAGAGTAGACAAAATCCTCGGCGGTAATGGGAGAACCGTCAGACCAGCAGGCGTCCTGACGCAGGTGGAATGTAATGGACTTATTATCATCAGCGATTTCCCAGCTTTCAGCCGTGCCGGGGTTAACCTCTCTGCCGTAAGTGTTTACAAGGCCTTCGACGTAACCTTTGATCGGCGGATAAGAATCCGCGGAGTTAAAACGCTGGGGATCCAGAGTAGTCAATGAGGTAGTGCTGTACCTCAGCTTCTGTTCCGCGACAGCCGTGTCCGCCGCCGTCTCACTTTGCCCGGCTGGCGCGGCGGACTCCGCCGCGGCGCTTTCGCTGGCGGGAGCCGCGGACTCTGACGTACCGCCGGCGTCGGTTGTCGCCTCGGCGGTCGGGTTAGCACCGCTCCCGCAGCCGACGGCCGCCAGAAGAACGACTGTCTGTACCAGTGCCAAACTTTTTCGGAATAAACCCTTCTTCATAAATACCTCCTCTTGTTTTGGTAAACATTAATTGAGCTTTGCTGACATATATTGACCAATTATTATAATTTACTATAACTCTAAGGTTTAGTCAAGGTTTACAGAGTTAAGAGTTAAAAATAGGTATCAATAATCAGCCGCCAGTCGTACAAGCGCCTGTTTTTTCCAGAACGCGATCCCATAGAGCGGTATACGGCTATAACCCATGGCGTACGGTTCCTCGGCGTATCGCTGTTTTCTTATCTGGGCAATAGCTTTTTGGCAAGTTTCATCCATTTTATCCCAAGCATCAGCGATCTTAAATTCTATTATTATATAGGACTGAGTCCTTACAGAGGGCATTAATGCAATATCCGGCCGGCCTGTCCCTGATTCGCGGTTTGATTTAATCGCGTAACCGTTATGAAAAACATAGGAAAACATAGGAACCCTATATTCTTCTTTAAAGTTCAACCTGATTAAGCAATATACTTAACCATGTCTACCACTTTCGGCTG
>JAISZF010000089.1 GCA_031269415.1 Clostridiales bacterium | reverse complement strand
GCAAGTTTTTCTCAGCGAGTTTGACAACGGCGCCATGTATGAAGCCCTCCGCCGGAAAGTTGAAACTAGAAGATGAAGATTTGCTCATGATTATGAAGTATAGCGAATTGCCAAGGGATGAAATTTTAAATATTCAAAAGGCAATGTAATACCAAAAGCCCTGTCGAAGCTTTTCTTATGAGCTTCAACAGGGCTTTCTTAATGACGTTGAGCCGTTCCTTTTTTAACTATAATTCAGTCCGCTCCAACTCCAGCCGGATCTTTTTCGGCTCCATGACTTTGAGCCTGTCCATTTCCGCCCTGATCCGTTCGGCTTCGCTTCTGCGGCTGTAAATCTTAAGCCGCGGCTTTATAAACGAATAGGCGTGAATGGCGTATGCCGTCGTCCACGAGCCGAGCAAGAAACAAAAGACATAAAAGACATATCCGATATCCCCGTAATAAACAAAGTCAAGAGCGCCTACGCATATCAGAGCGAGCAGCAAATATCCCGGCAGCAGAGCAACTGAGTGCCAAATGAACCGTTTCCTTTCGCGGACTCTCTTCGCCGCCAGCGTGTACAAACGCCGTTCGTCCCAGGAAATTTCGTCCCCCGATCCGGAGCTTTCACCCGGTCCACCCACCGCTTCCGCAACCTGCCATTCATGGGCGTCCACAGCCGGTGAAAGCAGAATCGCGGTATGTGTGTCGTCCGCCCATACGGCCCGCTGCTTGCCTACAAGCTGCCTGGCGCGCCGATTATATGTTTTCCCGACTTTTACGTTATTCTCGTCGATGACCATAACCCTGTCGTCCAAATTATCACCCCTCGGATAATATCGCCGAACGCCCGCTGTTTTTACGCGGAAGTCAGCCCGGACATCCCGCGTTTGAGGTGCCGATAGCCGCCTGTGTTACAGGCGATCCCTCCCGTCCGACAGGTATATATACGCTTGTCCTGGAAAAAAGTTTATTCCGCCCCAAACCGATCCACAGCCGCGATGATCCTATCGCACAGCGCGTCAAACTCCGGATCGGGGACCTGGCATTCCGGATGCGACAGCATAAATTCCAGCGTGCGCGCCGCGCCTTGATCAAAGCGGGTTGTCGCGATGTATTCCGGGACAATCCTCTTGAGCTTGCTGTTGTCGAAACGGACGGACGCGCATTTGTCGCCGGTGAGGCCGCCCTCCCACGAGGGTTCGAATTTACACAGCATGTCCGTTGAGACGTGCGCTGTAATAACCCGCTTGCCCAAAACGCCGCCGATTATATCGTGTATGGTATTCCATGTAAGGCTTTCGCCGGACGTGATGTGAAACGCCTCGCCGATAGCGTGAACGTTACCCATCAGGCCGACAAACCCCTTGGCGAAATCGGAATTGTGGGTAAGGGTCCACCATGTGGTTCCGTCGCCGGGCACAATAATCGGCTTTCCGTCGAGGATACGTTTTACTACCTGATAACTGCCCTTGGCCCCGTGCTGGCAGACCGGTATGGATTTGTCGCCGTAGGTGTGGCTGGGACGCACTATCGTAATCGGGAAGCCGTTATCGCGGTATTCCTTGATGAACCGCTCCTCGATCGCTATCTTATCGCGTGAATACTGCCAATACGGGTTATACAGCGGAGTGCTTTCCGTTATGACCGCGTATGACAGCGGTTTTTGATAAGCGGAAGCGCTGCTGATAAAGATAAACTGCCGCGTCTTACCCGCGAACAAGCGAATGTCACGTTCGGCCTGTTCCGGCTTGAACAGGATGAAATCCGCCACAACGTCAAAATCCATGTCTTTAATGATTTCGGCGACCGCGGCTTCGTCATTCATGTCAGCGGTGATACGCCTGACCTCCGACGGCGGTTCCGGACCGTTCCCGCGATTCAGCACGGTCAGGTCAAAGCCACGGGAAATAGCCAGCTCGGCGCAGGCACTGCTGATTGTACCCGTGCCGCCGATAAACAATACCTTTTTCATAATACGACCCCTCCTGAAAACGTTTTTATAAATATAACACAGTTGACAGGAAATCAACAGATTTTTTACCAAAATAACTTGACAAAAACTGTCTGACAAAATATGCTATACACGAATATATGGAGGGACAAGAATGCTAAAAGCCTTGGCTGTTTTAAACACGATCTGCCTGCTGCTTGTTTTGCTGTGCGTTTCCGTGCAAATCCCCGCGTTCAATCTATCATTTTACGGCGCGGAATATGATAAATACAATATACCCGCCCATATTCAGGTTCCCAGGGACGAACTTATGACCGTGACGCGGAGACTTATAGTGTACATGAAGGGCGAGGCGCCCGACTTGGTCGTTGAGGCCGGCGTCGCCGGGGAGCGGCGTGAATTTTTTAATCAGCGCGAAAAAGACCACATGGTCGATGTTAAGAATCTGATTACCGGAGGATTATTGATCCGGAACATCGCCGCGGCGGTGATCGTGGTTTCGTTAATCGCGCTGTGTCTGTTACGCCTGAAATTCCTTAAACTCTTCGCTCGGGCGGTAAGATCTGTATTTATTGTCTTCCTTATAATAGCCTCCGCTCTAATCGCGGTTATCGCGTCAAATTTCGACAGGGCGTTCACCGTGTTTCATGAGCTGTTTTTCAATAACGACCTTTGGATTCTAAACCCCGACACCGATCTTCTGGTGAATATTGTGCCCTTGGGTTTCTTTATGGATATATCCGCGACGGTAGGCGCGATCTTCGCGGGGCTATGCCTGGCGGTCATTGCCGTATCCATTATTTACAATAGAGTAAGCGGCGCGTAAGGGGGCGGCTGCGTGATTGTCTTTGAGATCTTGAAGGTACTGGCTCTCATTTTGGTCTATGTATTGGCCGCCGTGCTGATAATAATAACGCTGGCGCTGTTCTCCCCCGCGCGATACCGCCTCAGAGCGGGTTATGACGGCAAAAATGAGATATTCTTAAAGGCCGCCTGGCTTTTTCATATTTTTTCCGTTATTTACGACACAAACGCGTCGCCGGCCTTTAAGTTTAACATATTTGGCCGGGCGCGTAAACGCAAGCGCAAGCCGGCGGACACGGAACGGGGTTACGATAATGAATCAAATATCAAAAAAAGAGAAGAATTAAAAGAAAATAATAATGAGGAAAAATCGGAGGAAAACGAGGAGGATGAAGAAAAGCAATCCCTGATCGACAAGTTCAATAAATGGAAAGGGTATTGGGACAAGTTTTTGGAGTATCCCTATAAGAGCGGGCTGACAGAAAAGACCCTTCTGTTCCTGAAACGTGTGTTAAAAGCGATTCTTCCCGACCGCGCCGACGGCGAATGCCGCTTTGGCTTTGAGGATCCCAGCCTGACGGGAATGCTGTTAGGCTTGGCGCACGCCGTCCGCGGAAGAGCGGGTTTATATGAGCATGTGCGAATAAGCGCGGATTTCGAAAAGAAATACCTATATTTAAAATGCCGCGCCTCGGGAAAAATCAGGCTTTGGGCGTTACTCTGGCCGTTTTTGGCTTATGTGCTCAGCAAGCCTGTATGGATAATTATAAAGCCTCATATATTTAAGAATAAGAAAAAAGCGAAAGGATGAGTTGTGTGGGCACTGGTTTAAGCGAAAGTCTGAATGTGCTGTTCAGTAAGATGGAGAACTTTATCTCCACTAAAACCGTTGTGGGAGAACCGATACACATAGCGGGAGTTATTATCGTACCGCTGGTAGACGTGTCATTCGGACTCGGCGCCGGCGTTACCGACGGTAAGGACGGCAAAGAGGATAAAGACAAGGAGTACAGCGGAGGCGGCGGAGGTCTGGGCGGTAAGATTACGCCGACCGCCGTTCTGGTCATCATAGACGGAACGGTTCAAATGGTGAGCGTTAAGAACGAAGACAGCGTGAAAAAATTAATTGATTTAGCCCCGGGTATTATTTCAAAGCTGAATCTCGGCTCGCTGTTTAACAAGAAGAAAGACGGTGAAAAAAAGCAAGCCAAGGTGGAGTTTGAGGAAACCAGGGTTTCAGAATCCTTTGACACGCCTGAAGCGTTTATTGAATAACAGACAAAATGTACCACTTATAATTCATCCGCCCTCGGATATAATAACTTTGTAACATCTATGCAGTGTACTGTAAAAAAATTATAATCACTGTACCGATTATAAATTAGAATATATATCAGTACAAAATAAATGTTACAACGTATCAACCTATCAATCCGGAGATTAATATCTCAGCGAGTTTACGCGGAAGCGGTTAATACGCTTCCGCGTAAGGTAGGGGACTCGGACGGAAAATATTATTTGTCATATTGAGGAGGAAATTATAATGGTTGCACCTAACAGCACATCTACTGGTTCCAAGGCCGTACCGGAAGCCCGCGAAGCCTTAAGTCAATTCAAGTATGAAGTCGCCAACGAAATCGGCGTGCCGCTGAAGCAAGGATACAACGGCGATCTTACTTCCGCTCAGGCCGGTTATGTCGGCGGTTATATGGTTAAAAAGATGATCGAGGCTCAGGAGAAACAGATGGCAGGCCAGAGCGCGACATTGAAATAATATTGACTTAATTCTAATTTAATTCTAATTTAATTCTAATCGTACTCTAATACTACAGACAAAGAATTGGTTACCAATCAAGAAATAACTATCATCAGACACGTATATGTTAAAAAGAGATTCGGTTTTTTCCGGATCTCTTTTTTTGCCTATTTACTACAGTCAAATGACAATAATTTCAGTGAAAAACAAGTAAACACTAATTCTCCGCTAAAATAACACAGCTGAAGCATGATAAAACAAATGTTGAAATTACAGGACTAATCGCCCACAAGATATAAATAAAAGAAGAAATATTTATCTGGACGCCTCAACGCCTATCTGATATAGTATTCTAA
>JAISZF010000081.1 GCA_031269415.1 Clostridiales bacterium | reverse complement strand
ACAGAGCGTTTACGCCGATAGCCTTGGAGCCGTAGAAGCCTTTTAATTGATAATCTTGACCGTCAACCTTAAACGTCGGAAGCGGGGCCATACCCAGATCGTCGCCTAATGCGTCCTTATATACCTGGTAATTCCATGAACCGTCCCACCACGCGCCTAAACGATGTTCCGCGGTGAGTTCGGAGGCTTGCGCGTCGTCTACCTTCACGCACTTGGGGTTATTTACCAAATCCACTAAATAATTAGTGACCGCGATACCGGTAGGGTTGTTCCAATTACAGCCCTCGCTGTATGTAACAGCGTCCGCTCCGTAAATAGTCAAGCCCGCGCCGTAATAGAACGCCGCGCCTTTCCAGCCGCCCGCGTCGTCGAATTGGAAATTGTACGCATTATCCGGCGTTTGTTTGGCCATAATAGTGTCAAGACTCTTAACGTCGTCTTCTGTCAGCAATGACTTGTCATAATACATAAAAAACGTGTTATGAGTGAACGGTATGCCATAAAGCTTGCCGTCGACGACGCAGGTATCCACAACCGCCTCCGGCATTGTGTCTTTAACCATCTGCTCGGTGGAACCGCCCAATTGGGCTATCGCTCCCGCGCCAATCAATTCCTGTATCTGGTCGTTGGCGAAGAAGTACACGTCGCCTGTGGCGGCGACATCCTTCAGAATTTGATCCTTCGCGGTGTCTTCGCCTTGTACTTCAGTGGTAAACGTAATGGCCCATTCGGGGTGCAAATCCTGGAACTGCTTCTCCATCTTGTCTATCGTGCCGGGCGTTACCTGGTTCTGCGGCACCCAGACTTTAAGCGTAACAGGCTCCGCCGCGATTGAGGCGGTGTCACTTGAATCGTTCGCCGCGGGCTGCTGGGTCCCTGAATTTCCGCCGGCGCAGCCTGAAACGTTGAACGCTAAAACCGCCGCCCCGCAAATCGCGGTAACCCTTGCCGCTAGTTTCATGATACATTCCCCTTTTCTTTATATGTTGTTCTGGACATAGTAACATCCAGTAATACCTAGAACATATAAAAAATATCATAAAAATCATAGAATGTCAACGTATATATTAGTTGTTTTATGGAATTACGAATCGACAATCTACGCATCGTTTGTCCGCTTTCATTGATTATTATACATTCCCGAACATAGCCCCGGCGAACGCCCGCGCGTTAAACGGCTGAATATCATCTATAGCTTCTCCGGTACATATATACTTTACGGGAATGTTCAGTTCATTCTGTATCGCTATAATTATCCCGCCCTTGGCGGTACCATCTAATTTTGTCAGAATAACACCTTTTACGTCAGTTACTTCTTTGAAGATTCTCGCCTGATTTAAACCGTTCTGTCCTGTGGTGGCGTCCAACACTAAAAGCACTTCCCGTTGAGCTTCCGGAAACTGTGTTGAAAGAACGCGGAACAGTTTCTTCAGTTCCTCCATGAGGTTCTTTTTGTTCTGCAGCCGGCCTGCGGTATCACAGATGAGGATGTCGGCGCGGCGCGACTTCGCGGAGGCGACGCTGTCGTAAACCACGGCGGCGGGATCCGAATTTTCCTGATGCCGTATCATTAGAGCGCCGCAGCGCTCGCACCATATTGCCAGTTGGTCTATCGCGGCGGCACGGAAAGTGTCGGCGGCGGCGACCACCACCTTTTTCCCTTGGCTCATAAACAGATTTGTCAATTTTCCGATGGAAGTGGTCTTGCCCACTCCGTTCACGCCGATAACGAGGATCGCCGAAGGGCTTGGATATGATATGTCCGGCTCCCCGGCATCCAGTATTTTTGTTATTTCCTCAATCAATAAGCGTCTGATGTCCGCCACGTCCGACACGCGTTCCGCCTTTACGCGCGAACGCAAAGTCTCCATAATATCCGACGAGGTCGCCGAGCCCACATCCGCGAGAATCAGCATCTCCTCAAGCTCGTCAAACAGTTCCTCATCAATGGAAACAAAACGCGACAATATGGAATCCAGCCCCGATTGAAGCTGTTTGCGCGTCTTTCCCAAACTGTCCACCATTTTTTGAAAAAAATTCGCCATACAAATCTCCTTTACGCGGACGCTTCCTCCAAGCGCACGGAAACCAGTTTGCTGACGCCCGCTTCCTGCATGGTGACGCCGTAAAGCACGTCTGCGGCCTCCATAGTGCCCTTGCGGTGCGTGATCAGAATAAACTGCGTGTCGCCGGAAATCTTACGTATATACGCGGCGAACCGGTTGACGTTCGCCTCGTCCAAAGCCGCTTCAATCTCATCCAGGATACAGAACGGCGAGGGCTTCAACCGCAGAATGCCGAACAGCAGCGCGGCGGCGGTCAAGGCTCGCTCCCCGCCCGAGAGCAGCGACATGCTCTGCAGGTTCTTGCCCGGCGGCTGCGCTTCTATCTCTATTCCGGATTCCAAAATATTATTCGCGTCGCTCATTACCAATCTTGCCTTGCCCCCGCTGAACATTTCGCGAAACACAAGGCTGAAGTTCTGGGAAATAAGCTCGAATTGCGCGGCAAACTGTTTTTCCATAAGCCCGGTCAGCTCGTCTATTACGGAAAGCAGTTTTTGCTCAGCCGCTAAGATGTCGGATCTCTGATTTGCCAGAAACTCATATCTGCCGTTTATGGTCTTATACTCCTCAATAGCGCCGACATTAACGTCGCCTATCCCGGAGATCTCGTTTTTCAGCCTTCGTTCCTCGCGGTTCATCTGATGCGGCGTCAAATCGAGCGTTTTGACGTCCTTCGCTGTCTGGGCCGTCAACTGGTATTCATCCCACATATCGTCATACAATCCGCGGGTATCCGTTTCGATCTGTTCTCTTCGCATCTCCAGCCGCAGAACCTCGTTATCCAGGCTCGCCAGCGTTTCCGTTCCCGTCCGCTGTTTGCGTTCCGTTTCGGCGATCCGCTCGCGCAGCTCGTCTCTGTTGTTGGCGGCTGCTTCAATCTGATCAGCCAGCTCCGCCAGCCGGGCAGTTTCCGCAGCCAGATCGGATTTCATGGATTCCATGGACTCCGCCAGCTTGCGCCTTTCCGTACGGCTGGCGGATAAATCGCGCTCAAGCGTTTCATTATCGGCGAGCATGGCTTTTATCTCCGACTCTATTCGGCCTGCGGTTTCTTTGTTGGCGCGGAGCGTCTGTTCCAAACCGCCGGCCTGAATCTTCAGATCCGTCAACGCCCTGACCTGCTCGTCGTGTTTTTGCCTGTCGCCGCTCGCTGAACGGGAATGAGAATCCAATTCCAGACGAATCGCCTTTATCTCGCGTTCCGCCGCGTTGACCTCGGCCTGAAGCGGGGTCAGCGCGTTCAAGGCCTCGTTTTCCTTAACGGACAGTCTTTCGATCCCTTCCGTAATATCGCTGAATTTTTTATTTAACTCCAAATTTGTTTCTTCCAACTGCCCGCATCTGTTCCGCTGCGTGTTGTTTTCGAGCAGCAGCGCCTGCCACTCGCCGCGCGCCGTCTCAAGCTCGTCGGCCTCGGCGGAGATTCTCGCTTTAATATCAGCCGATTCCCGACGATAATCCTCCGCTCGCGCGCGCAGTTCCACAATTGTGCCCTTCAATTCATCCAACTCGCGGGTCCGGCTGATTAAACCGCCTCGCGTATTTGAACCGCCTCCGGTAATCGCGCCGCCGGGGCTGAAAACCTCACCGTCCAGCGTTACAATCATATGCCCTTGTTTATACTTCTTTGATATCTTCGCGGCGTTCCCGCTGTTGTCCGCTATGATCACCGCGCCGAGCAAATGCATGAAAATTCCTTCATAGATCGGATCATGGGATATCAGCGCGCTCGCGATCCCGATTACACCGGGTTCGGCCAGAAGTCTGTCTTTATCCTTGTTCAAGCTGCGCGGCTTTACAGTGTTGAGCGGCAGAAAAGTGGCCCGGCCCTCCTTCGCGCTCTTCAGGTACTCGATCGCCGCGATGGCGTCGGCGTCGGTTTCCGTCACAATATCGTGCAGGGATGAACCCAAGGCTGTCTCGACGGCTGTTTCCAGATACTCCGGCGTACGCGCCAATTCCCCCACCGCGCCGTGTATACCTGTAATTTCCCGCCCGCGTTTAAGCACTGCCTTGGAACCGCGCCTGTAACCCTCAAATCCGCGTTCCATCTCCGACAGCACCGTATGCCTGGATTCCGCCTCGCCGAGTTTTCTGACAGCCTCCGCCTCCTTCAGGCTTGACTGTTCGGATTGATCGTTTAGCACCGCCGCGTGCTTCTGGATCTCCTGAATCCGCGCCAGCAGCGCGTCCATACGGCGGACTGTTTCACCGGCCTCCGCGCGTTCCCTGTTCAATAGCGCGTTTACCTCCACTATCCGGCGATCGCAGGCCTCACCCTCGGTCGTCATCGCGTCTTTACGTTCCGCCAGCGTTTCTATCTGGTTTTCCGCGCGTTCGATCTTATTCTTCAAATCCAGCGAAGCTTTCATGCGATCCATCAAAGAAATATTTAACCGCTCCAGAGTCTGATCCCTCTCGGTTAACCCTTCGCTGAACGAGTCGAACGCCTTCTGAGCCGCCTCTAAACGTTCGCGCAGAGCGGCTGATTCCAATTCGGCGGCCGCTCCCCTCTCGCGTTCCGCGGCCAGCGTCTGATACTTCCTGTCCGCCTGCGCGTTATTTTTATTTATCTGAGCGTTCAGGCGTTCCTCCGCTTTCATCATGTTGCTCTGGCGCTCTTCCGCTACCTTGATGTTTACCTCGGTACGTTCGGCGCGGGAACGCAGGCTTTCCCTCTCTCCGTCGAGCAAGCGCAGACGTTCGTCCGTATCCGCCGCGTCGGATCGAAGACGCTCGTAAATCCGGTTCTGATTCTCATGTTTAGCGCGTTCAGCCTCCCGCTGCGCGTTCATCACCCGGATACTCTCGTTCAGTTCCGCGGTCTGCTTCTCGGCCGACCGCGCCTGTGTTAAAAAAATGTTCACCTGAACTGTTTTAAGCTGTTCCTTTAAATTTAGATAGAGTTTCGCTTTTTCGGCCTGTTCCGCTAAAGGAGGCAGATGCAGCTCCAATTCCGCGATAACGTCCTGCACGCGAAGCAAATTCTGCCGCTCGCGCTCCAGCTTAACGGACGCGTCCTGTCTGCGTGACTTATACTTGATAATTCCAGCCGCTTCCTCAAACAGCATGCGCCTGTCCTCGGAACGGGCGCTCAGTATCTCCTCTATCCTGCCCTGCCCTATGATCGAATAACCCTCGCGGCCGACGCCGGTATCCATAAACAGCTCGTGTATATCCTTCAGACGGCATGTAACGCCGTTTATCCGATATTCCCCCTCGCCCGAACGGTACATCCTCCGTGTGACGGTAATCTCGGAATATTCCGTTTTCATACGGTGATCCGCGTTATCAATAACCATTGAAACCTCGGCGAACCCCAAAGAACGCCGATTTTCCGTTCCGGCGAAGATAATATCTTCCATCTTGCTTCCGCGCAGGCTTTTCGCGCTCTGCTCCCCCAGAACCCAGCGCGCCGCGTCGGAGATATTGCTTTTGCCGCTGCCGTTCGGCCCGACCACCGCCGTAACGCCGGTACCGAACTCCAGACGGATCTTTTCGGGAAACGACTTAAAACCAGTCAATATCAACGTCTTTAAATACATATTGTCCTCAGATTCCGCGCGTGATATACCTGTTCCAGATGAACACCGGTTTACGGCGCATATAGCGGATATACGCCAGGAGTTCATCCCGGCAGTTCCTCATAAGTGTTAGTTCTTCTCTGTGTATCTGCTCCCCGGCGTACTTGGCTTTATTGTAAATACGCGCGAGGTCGCGGATAAATATAGAATCGTTTTTAAACGCGAACCGTTTTCCGATACGCTCGGCGTACGCGGCGGGCGTTTCATAATCCAGCATCGGGTATCTATAATACCGCGTCATTTTGATAATTTCCCGGAAATACTCAATTGCCTGTTCATTTCTCGGCAGCTTCTGTATTCGCGCTTGCCCGCGCCATATATCGTATTTGCCTTTCAGGATCAGGGTCGTAAAACACACGAAAACCACTAGCAGCGCGACTGAGGCGATCAGCAGCGCGGCAGCCGCGTTTGTGGTTCCCGACGGTTTGTTTGAGGCGGGAGCCGGTGTAAGGTCGGTTCCGGGCAGCCTGTCATTGCCGTTTAACATATGATCCCTGTAGTCCTCATAATTCGGATCCGAAGCGAACTCCGGCGTGAATACCTGATGATTCAGCGGAGGCGTCAACTGATAGAAATTATAACTGTACGGAGCGGTGGCCTCAAACGGAACCCAGCCGAACCCCTCAAAATACACCTCGGCCCAGGCGTGCGCCTGCAGGTTTGTAACAGTGTAATATCCGTCCTCCGACGGCGACGCGGGCATAATATACCCTTCCACATATCTGGACGGAAGGCCGATACAGCGGCACAGAACGGCCATGGCGGAGGCGTAGTAAACGCAATATCCCTCCTGCCCGTCGAATAAGAAATAGTCCACAAAATCGCGATTCCCCGGCGGCATTCCCGGCATCAGCGTATAGGGGAATTCTGCTAAATACTCCTCTATAGCTTTCGCGCGATCATACGCGTTATCCGCGGAAGCCGTAAGCTCTTCGGCCAAATTCCTGACGCGAGGCGGAAGATTCTCCGGCAGGTTGAGGAATGCTTCGTATACGTAATCCGCGTACGGGATCAATTCCTCATTGAAATACCCGGCGGGATCAAAGCCCATGGAACGAGAGCCTAAACGGCTCTGGTATTCCCATACGCCCCAGATATACCTTTGATCCGGTTCTAAATATTCCCAGAGGAAATCCAATATATCCAAGGGGTTGAAAACGGCCGAGGCTCCGCCGAGCAGAGAGCTGATCAAATCGGCGTACATATCCGCCGAAACGCCCTCCCGATAAAACCCACGATGAGAATTACGCAGCAGACTCAGAACCGTATCGTCCGAATAATCAATATCCATGTACTCAAAACTGTATTCCGAGTCCGAGGGCAGGACGTCAGACAGCCGTATATCCCCAAAGCTGTCCGTCAGGAGATCCAAATCGGTCGCTATCTCTACTCCCCTGTTTTTCATCGGTCGGAATACGGTACCCGTGCGGGCGTCTCCTATATTCACCGTCAGCCGTTGGATAGTAAAATCCCTGCCCAGCCGCGAATTCACCTGCGTTTCAATCGCCTCAAAGCGGGCGAGATCCTCGCTGTATGTCTCGGTAAAGCCGAGGTTACCGGTAAGCCAGGCGTTTCCCGTATAAATGTCTTTAATAACGCCGGCCAGATACGTGGGTTTGTCCGCCTTAACACGCATAACCTCACGGTTGTTCATTGTTAGGCTGCCGCCCAGCCGGCCGTCGCGGCCTTCAAAACCGGTCACTTGAAAGCTGAAATATTTGGGGTTAAAGATAAAATAAAAGAAATCATTCACGTTGTTCAGCGGATTTTTAAGTAATTCGACGGTGTCGGCATTATCCCACTGCCTGTTCACGGGCGGAAGGAAATAGGCGGAAGCAACCACCAGAAGGCATACCGGCATCATATAGATTGCCGAGAGGTTAACGTCCCTTCTTCGGTTGTTCATTTTTTTATACATCAGAACACAGAAACAGAATATAAAGAGAACGAATGAGATTTCCGAACGCTTGTAGTCCATAATACTATTCACGATAAATATGCCCGCGCCCAGCAGCGCGGTAAAATAAAACTGAAATGACACATACAGCGATAGTGTCATGTACAAGGCTAAAAAGCCGCAGACCAGCAGCGTAATCACCGGGCCGTAGGTGTCCTCATACGGCAGATAGCCCCGTATAAATAGGATCAATCCTTGGAAATAAGCAGATACGCCCGTCGCGTTGGTTTCATTCAGCCAAGAATTGTCCCACTGGGAAAGGACGAGCAGCATGGCGGCCGCAACAAAACCCAAGGTAGCTAAAAACGTATAGTGATTATGGAAAACAATTGTAAATAAAATCAGAAAAAGTATAACCCCAAAGATTATTACCGGAATAGATACAGGGATTATTGTCGCGTTCAGGATATTAAAGGCTAAAGCAAATACCATTAAACCGCCGATAATCAAAAAAAACGCGTAATCAGACGCCTTGCGCACCAAATCACCCCTCCTTTAAAAATACTCCAGAATATTCTGATTAATATCTATACGATACGCGTACATTCCGATTTCCCTCAGCATGTCGAATATGTTGAGCGCCAAGTCGCTCTCCCGTTCCGGAGGGATATATATCAGGATCACATGATGCCCGAAATAAAACGCCCCTGTCAGCTCATCGAACAGGATATCTGTAAGTTGAGATGTTATGATCGTTATATTTACGGGGTTTGTCTGCCCGTTCAGGAACACCGCGAACGAACCGCCCACGCTTTCATCCAGATTAAATTCCGAATGGGCGCAGCAGGCGTACAACTTTTCAAAATCGGAGATGTTGGCCGCCGTCAGCGGCTCGCCCGCGCCATAGTGCAGGTCTACGGGTATCATCTTCTTCAGGCAGTAATAACTGATTGCCACCGCTATTTCAACGATCTTATCCTCCGCGATAACACGGTACTCCTCATCACCTGTGACGGAGAGCCTGTCCCAAAATATAACCGCCGAGTTCAGCGCGGTATTTTCATAGTTCTTCGTTATAAAGCTGTTTTTCTTCGCCGAGAGTTTCCAGTGTATGCGCTTCATACTGTCGGATGGCAGGTACGGCCTTACGTCGGATATGGCGGAATAGTCTTCCTCGTTCGTTTGAAACCTCGAATACGACTTGGACATCAGGTTCATGGACAGCGGAAACCTTTCGATCTCAATTACACGGGGATAAACAACCAGACGCGTTTTATCCCTCCATTGCCGGTTCAATGCGAACAGTCCCAAAAAATCCAAGGCTTGTACCGATTGAAGGCCGACATAGTAAATGCCTTTATACACGCATGACAGTGAGAACGAAATATCATCCTCGGATCGGCCCGGCAGTGTCACCGCGGCGTTTTCCGCATCGGATCGCACCGCGTAACCCGGGTTTGTGAATTTGAAGGTCAGAAGAGGCGTAATAAAGAAGTTTCTGTTATATGCCGCAATATGGTATCGCGTTTCTTCACCCTTTATTATCAAGTCCTTCTCAACCATCTGTGAAACGGACAGGCCGTACAGCGAAATCCGGCACATCAGCGCGGAAATCGCGGGCATCAAGAGTACGGCGTATAAAAACGTATAGGACATCCTTCCGTTTTCAAAATACACCATCACTAAAGCGGCTGTCAGAATAATTCCGTATGTGACGCGATTTTTTATCATAGCGAAGGCATTTTCACGCTTTCAATCGAACGCGCTATAATATTCAGAGCGGTAATCTTCTTCAGCCGCGCTTCCTGCCTCAGCATAATTCTATGTTCCAGCACATGCGGCGCCATCAGGATAATATCGTCCGGCAGCACGTAATCACGGCCTTGGTACATCGCCCACGCCTGGGCGGATCTAAATAGGTACAGCGAGGCGCGCGGGCTGGCCCCCAGTACGACATCCTCCTGGATTCTGGTATTCCTCACAAGTTCAACGATATAAGTGTTGAGCTGCGAGTCCACAAATATGTTCTCCGCAATTTTTTGCACGGCAATAATCTGGGACGCGTCCACGGCGGGTTTTAATGTGTGCAGCGGATTCCCCGTCTTGAAACGCCCCAGCATATGGCTTTCCTCTCTCACGTCCGGATATCCTAAAGAAATCTTCATAAAAAAACGATCCAATTGAGCTTCCGGCAGGGGATACGTACCCAAATATTCCAACGGATTCTGAGTAGCCAGCACCATAAAAGGGCTGGGCACGGCGTATGTGACGCCGTCAACAGTTACCTGATTTTCCTCCATAACCTCCAGCAAGCTGGACTGTGTTTTCGGCGATGTACGGTTAATCTCGTCAGCCAGGATAAACTGGCTCATAACGGCGCCCGGCCTGTATTCAAAATCCCCCGTCCTTGGGTTGAATGTCGAAAACCCGGTAATATCTGACGGCATAATATCAGGCGTAAACTGTATCCGTTTGAAGGAACACGCCAGCGATTTAGCCAGCGCGGAAACCAAACTGGTCTTACCTACGCC
>JAISZF010000074.1 GCA_031269415.1 Clostridiales bacterium | reverse complement strand
ATCAGCCCCTTATACAATTTACATTAAATAAAAACACTAGCAAGAAAATTATATCACAAATTAAACAATTGTAAATACAGTCTTGCTCGAGCGGACGATTTTATAAACTTTTTAATGGCTATACTAAGCGGCGATAAATTGATATAATATGCCTATAAATACCCTTGGAGGCAAAATAGCAATGATCATTACATCCGCAGCCATGCCTGTTGTGCTGGCGTCGTCCTCGCCCAGACGTATTGATATGCTGCGCGAGCGTGGATTCAACCCGCTGATAATACCGGCTGACATAGACGAAACCATATCTAGCGATTTAGACGTAAGATGTGCCGTTATGTGCCTTGCCCTGAAAAAAGCCTTAAAAGCGGCGGAAGATTCACGCGTGCCCGCCGGCGCGTGGATTGTCGGCGCCGACACGGTTGTCTACAGGGATCGAATTATAGGAAAGCCGACTGATTTTGACGAAGCTTACGCTATCTTAGAATATCTGCGCGGGGCGGCGCACGATGTTTATACCGGCGTAGCTCTGATCCAAGCCGGCGTTTCGAGGCGCGGTGTGTTCTATGAGCGCACACGTGTTTTCTTCAAAAATTATTCCGACAAAGACATCATAGACTACATAAAAACGGGCGAGCCATTCGATAAAGCGGGCGGTTATGCCATACAGGGCGGTTTCGGGAAGTATGTTGATCATATTGAGGGTGATCGTGACAATGTAATGGGGTTTCCCTTTTACCGATTCGCGGAGGAATTGGCGCGTCTTAAGAGATCGTGAATATAAACGAGTCCGCAGCCGAATGCCGCGGACTCGTTTATATAACATATCTACGCGTTGACCGCCGTTTCCAGCGCAATCTCCATCATCTTGGTAAAACCGGTCTGGCGTTCCTCCGACGTGGTTTCTATGCCCTCAAACACCTCGTCGGATATCGTGAGGATACACAGCGCGTTTTTCCCCGCGCGCGCGGCGTTCATATATAAGCCCGCGCTTTCCATTTCCACGGCCAGCACGCCCATCCTGCTCCATAGAGTCAGAGCGTCTTTGTTGTCATGATAGAATATGTCCGTTGAAAGGACATTACCCACTTGAAAGCTCACGTCTTTGTGCCGGGCGGCGGCCACGGCCTTCTCCAGCAGGCTGAAGCTGGCCGTTGGCGCGTATGAGCCTAAGAGGCCGAACTGCGCCGCGAATCCGGAATCCGTACAGGCCGCCTGAGCGATACAGATATCCTTTACCTTCAGGTTCCGCGAGATCGAACCCGCCGTTCCGATACGTATAATGTTATTCACGCCATAGAAGTTATACAGCTCATATGTGTACAACGTAATTGAGGGTATACCCATGCCCGAACCCATTACGGATACGCGTTTGCCCTTATAAAGCCCCGTAAACCCGAACATGCCGCGCACTTGGTTGAATTGAGCGGCGTCCGTTAAGAATGTCTCCGCTATAAACTTGGCCCGCAGCGGATCGCCGGGCATCAGCACGGTTTCAGCGATATCGCCCTTTTTTGCCTGATTGTGCGGGGTTGGCGTCATAAAATTACCTCCTTAAGGAAACTAATACCTTTAATATCTCCATTTACATCCAAATATTCCAGCGCCGTGGCGGCGATATCCGAGAATGAATCCCGTATACCCAGGTTAACCCCCGGCCGGATGTGTTTGCCGTAGATCAGCAGCGGTATATACTCACGCGAGTGATCGGTGCTGGGGGTAGTCGGGTCGCAGCCGTGATCCGCCGTAATGAACAGAACGTCACCATCTCCCATTGTATTGAGGATCTCCGGCAAACGGCCATCGAATGCCATCAACGCTTCCGCATACCCGTCCACGTCGTTTCTGTGGCCGTAAAGCATGTCAAAATCCACCAAATTGGTAAAAATCAGACCGTCTTTCACGCTTTCAATATACTCCAGTGTTTTATCTACCCCATCCATGTTGTTGACAATATGAACCGCCTGTGTGATTCCCCTGCCGGCGAAGATGTCTTCTATCTTGCCGACAGCGGCGACGGTCAGCCCGGCTGATTTTATACAGTCCAGCATGGTCGTGCCCATAGGATCCAAGGAAAAATCCCTCCGGCTGGCTGTCCGTTTATAAGCGCCGCTTTTGCCGGTAAACGGGCGCGTGATAACACGCGACACATTATGCGGGGCTTTGAGCATGTCTCTCGCGATCCGTGAAATACGGTACTGTACTTCCAGGGGAATTACATCTTCGTGCATGGCGATCTGAAACACGCTGTCCGCCGAGGTATAAACGATGGGATACCCCGTTGATACGTGTTCGTCTCCCATTTCCTCAATGATAGCGGTGCCCGATCCCACAACGTTGCCTATGGACTTCCGCCCTATCCGTGTTTCAAATTCCGCGATGATTTCATCGGGGAACCCGTTGGGATAAGTGGGCAGCGCTTCCATAAGTTGAATTCCAGCGATCTCCCAATGCCCTATCGTGGTATCCTTGCCCTTGGAAACCTCCGCCAGCTTGCAGAACGCGCCGACCGGGTCTTTAACCGCGCCCAGCGCCGACGCTCCATTGATAGAACACAAGCCCAGCCGGTTCATGTTCGGCAGTTCCATATCGGGCCGCCGCGCCTTTATGTTGAGCAGTGTATTGCTGCCGACGTCGCCGTAATCCGCGGCGTCTGGCAGCTCGCCTATGCCCACGCTGTCCAAAACTATAATTATCGCCCTTTTTACCATACTTCGCTCCTCAGTTATTGTAATATGAAGTCTATCATGAAACCGAGACATATACAAGGCACCGACTGAAAATCGTCCGCAGCGTTTATTCCAACCCGCGTTCCCGGGCGACTCGTGCCGCGTCGGCTATATTATCAACACCTAAAAGTTGATGGATACAATGAAAATGGCGAGCTTGTTGAAGTTGATTTGGATGAGTACCGAAGTATACTTATTCGGTCTAATTAGCAATTGCGCGAGCGCTTAAAGATCTTAAAACATTACGCTCGATTCCCGTTATCTCCCGACCTGATCATACGGCACGCCCTCGGCGCGCGCGAATTCTTTGGGGTGAACGCCAGCACTAATATAAAAAAATTCATCATAGAAATTTACGGTTGTTTTGTGTATACTAAGCATAGACGTAAGGGCATCGGAATACATAACAAGCAAGAAAAGCGTAATATTAAACGGAGGCTTTCAAATGCTCGACAAACTCAAACAACTAATCCGCGATGGAGAAGGACTGACCGTTGAGTTTAAACGCTGTACGGATAAAATTACTGATACTGTTTACGAAACCGTTTCTTCTTTTTCAAATCGTTACGGAGGACATATTCTGCTCGGTGTTGAGGATAACGGTGAGGTTACGGGAGTAAAAGCAAACGCGGTTACCGGGATAAAGAAGAATTTCGCGAATTCTTTGAACAATCCGCAGCAATTCGCGCCGACTCTGTTTATCGCGCTTGAAGAATCTAAGATAGACGGTAAAATCGTTTTATGGAGCTACATTCCACCGGATTCGCAGGTTGTGATGTTCCGAGGTAAAATCTTTGACCGCGCGGTGGATGGCGATATGGACATCACACGTAACTCCGCGATGGTGACGCAGATTCACCAACGTAAAACAGCCGAGTATTCTGAGCGCAATGTTTTTCCTTACGCTACTGAGAAAGACCTCGAATTAGGGCGTCTGATGCCAAGAGTGCGTATCCTTGCAAAGAACCATTTCGACGGACATCCGTGGGTTGAAATGACCGATATGGAGATAATGCGAAGCGCTGGGCTTTATGAAAACGACCTCAGGACCGGGAGAAAGGGCTTTAATTTAGCGGCGATATTGCTTTTCGGTCGCGACGAGGCTATCCGCTCATGCACTCCAAATTACGTCACCGACGCTATTTGCCGCCGCGATAATATCGATCGGTATGACGACCGGCTGATGGTCTCGACGAACTTAATTGACGCTTATGACCTGCTAATTGAGTTTATAGCGAAACATACACTCGACAGATTTTTCCTGATTGACGGTCTGTCCGTGAGCGTTATCCAGTTATATTTAACCCGCCGCGATGCGTTTGAATAATACCTGCCATATTTTGTAGCAAGGCATAGCTTTGCGGGAAATATTTGCCCGCGCCTTCCCGTACGAAAGCCGAACCGTCTATGTTCAGCGCGTCCATGGCGGCAAAGTCCAGAGGGTCTTCCGGCGGCGCCAAAAGATCCTCTATGCAGAAAGGATGGAACCGTTATGAAAAACATTGGAACGCTATATTCTTCTTTAAAGTTCAACCTGATTAAGCAATATACTTAACCATGTCTACCACTTTC
>JAISZF010000058.1 GCA_031269415.1 Clostridiales bacterium | reverse complement strand
GATAGTGGCTGGTCGTTACAGCCGAAAGTGGTAGACATGGTTAAGTATATTGCTTAATCAGGTTGAACTTTAAAGAAGAATATAGGGTTCCTATGTTTTCCTATGTTTTTCATAACGGCGCTCCTTTCAAGAATCAAATTGTTTTCCTTAACTGATTATAGCTTATATCATGGAAAGAAGAATTGCAATAGATCCTATTTATCGTACATATTTTTCAGGGCTTCGGCGAGCGTCGTCTAACAGTCTCTTTTACGCCTTGCGTCGTCTCTTTTATTATGTTATACTTTCAACCGAAAACCAACACGGGCAGGCAGGCAAGCAAATCCACGCCCAGCGCGGCGGAAACCGACGCCAAGAAGCGGCTGGCAGAAGCGAATTAACAGGTTCTTAACGCACATACTGTGCGGACAACACAAAAGGGATGCCCGCTGTTCTCAGCGCGGCACCCTTTTTAATAATAAAAAGCGAGGCGGATCATGAGCGATCAACTCAAGGAAGTTAAGCGACGTATACGGGAATTGCGCGAGATATCCGGGTACAGCGCGCTCGAAACGGCGGAATCGCTGGATATGGACGAACGCGAGTACTATCGCTGCGAAGAAGGCGGGGATGATATCCCCATCAGCCTTATCTACAGGGTCGCGAACCTGTTCCATGTGGACACAACGGATATACTTTCCGGCAAGTCCCCTAAACTTACCACCATCAGCGTCGTCCGGAAAGGCGAGGGAATAATGGTGGAACGTTTCGCCGGGTATAAATACGAGAATATCGCCTACTCCTTCGTACGCCGTACAATGGAGCCAATGATTGTAACACTGGATCCCGGCGGGAAAAAGCCGGAATTGGTTACGCACAGCGGCCAGGAACTGAATCACTGCCTGTCCGGGCAAATGCGCTTGATATATGACGACAGTGAAACAATACTCGCCGCCGGCGACAGCGCGTATTTTGACGCCCGTTTTCCTCACGGGCAAATGGCGGCGGGCGACGAACCGGCGAGGTTTTTAACCGTAATCAATGAATAAATCAAAAACCGGAGAGGACGAATAATTTTGCTGGAGAGGTTTTTGGAACGTACCGAATTTTCTTCGTATCAGGATTTTTATGATAACTATAAACTGAATTACCCTGAAAATTTTAATTTCGGCTTTGACGTTGTGGACGCGTGGGCGGCACTGGAGCCGGGAAAAACCGCCTTGGTCTGGTGTAATGATTCCGGAGAGGAACGTTTCTTTACATTCGAGGATATAAAACGCGGCAGCGCGTGCGTCGCCAATATGCTTACGGAGATGGGCGTGAAAAAGGGCGACAACATTCTGCTCATCCTCAAGCAACGCTATGAATACTGGCTGACGGCGGTGGCTCTGCATAAGATCGGTGCGATAGTCATACCCTGTTCTGTTCAGTTGACCGCGAAGGATCTGGTTTACCGGAATAACGCGGCGCGGATTAAAATGATCATCTCAGTAAACGAACCCTACACGGTGGCGCAGGTCGAGAGCGCCCGGCTCGATTCGCCCTCCGTTGCCGCCTATGGGCTGATCGGGGCCGAACGCGAGGGCTGGTTCAACTTCTCGGAATATTCGGCGTATCCCGATGTTTTTGACCGCCCCGCCGGTGATAAGGCAGTGTACGCGCGTGATATGATGCTTACATACTTCACGTCCGGCACGACGGGTATGCCCAAGATGGTGGCGCACGACAATACCTATCCCTTAGGCCATATCACCACGGCGAAGTATTGGCAGCGGGTTCAAAACAACGGGCTGCATCTGACTGTTTCAGACTCCGGCTGGGCAAAGTTTGGCTGGGGGAAGATCTACGGGCAATGGATCGCGGGCAGCGGTATTATGGCGTATGATATGGATAGATTCGTCCCGGCGAAACTGCTGAATGTCGTGGAAAGATACAAAGTGACCACCTTCTGCGCGCCGCCGACCATGTACCGTTACTTTATAAAAGAGGATCTGTCACGGTTCGACTTGTCGAGTATCAAGCACGCCTCAACCGCAGGCGAGCCCCTGAACCCGGAGGTATTCAACCAATTCCTGAAATCCACGGGGCTGAAGATACACGATGGTTTCGGACAATCGGAGAGCAGCGTCATTATGGCGACATTCCAGTGGTTCGGGCCAAGGCCGGGTTCCATGGGCAAGCCGTCGCCGCTGTACGATATAGATCTGATAGACAAGGACGGCCGTTCCTGTCCTGTGGGCGAAGATGGAGAGGTTATAGTCAGAAACCTGGATAAACGCTTCCCGGAAGGGCTGCTGAAGGGATATTTTCAGAACGGGCGGGTCAATACCGATTGTTTTAAGGGCGGGATCTATCGCACGGGCGACGTGGCCTGGCGCGACGTAAACGGGTATTACTGGTTTGTGGGCCGTACGGACGACGTGATAAAATGCTCTGGGTACCGCATCGGGCCGTTCGAGGTGGAGAGCGCGGTAATGGAGCATCCGGCTGTGCTGGAGTGCGCCATTACCGCCTATCCCGACGAGATACGCGGGCAAGTGGTAAAGGCGACCGTTGTGCTGGCTCAGGGATACGAACCGTCGGACGCTTTGATCAAAGAGATTCAGAACCACGTGAAGAAGACCACCGCGCCTTATAAATATCCGCGCCGCGTGGAATTTGTTTCCGAACTGCCCAAAACCCTGGGCGGCAAGATCAAACGCGCTCAAATCAAACGTGAAAGTGAAGAAAGCGCAGGACTGAAAAACCGTGATCCGTCTGATTAAACCCAGCGTTGAATACTGGCAGGATTATCTGGAGGCTATGCGCGAGTGCCAAAAAGCGGGCGACATAATCGAGATACAAAAAAACGCGGCCATAGCCCTGCGTTCGTTTAAAGCGCTGGAAGAAGGACGAGGGCTGCCCGAGGGTATTGTGCCCTGCGATCATTTTTGGCTTTTGAGCGGCAGACGCTTTATAGGCGCGGGCGTCGCTCGGCATTGCTTGAACGACGCGCTGGAGAGAAACGGCGGGCATATAAATTATATCGTAAGACCCGCTTTGCGAAGCAGGGGCTGGGACGCGAAGTTTCTGTCCCTGCTTATAAAGGAATGCGGCAAACACGGCATAAAGTGCGCGCTTATAACATATCCGGAATCAAACAGGAGAGCGGAGGAAGCCGCAAACAGATGCGACTGCAACCCGCTGGATCGGATTTCGGCGGAAGAAGGCCCGCCGCCGGTCATTATCACGCGCTGCCTGGCGGATACAAAGATCGGCGTACAGACCTGGCGTGAGCCTATGTTCAAGTTTAAAGACGCCGTGCGTATATTCGGCGCGGAGGTCGATCTGGAGTTGGCTTTGACTATTCCAGCCGATAGATCCTACTGCCCGACGTATCGCTTTAATATACTAAAGTCGGGGACGCGGCACAGGGTGGGATATATTGATCTCAGGATCGGTTTTGATCCGGAAATATTCTGCAGCGGAAACGTCGGTTATTATGTGGACGAACGCCAGCGAGGGCACGGTTACGCCGCCAAAGCGGCCGTCCTGCTGGCGCCGCTGGCGCGGGCGCACCATATGCGGACGCTTACGATTACGTGCAACCCGGATAACCCGGCGTCCGCCAAGACGGCTGAAAAACTGGGCGCGAGGTATTTGGAGCTGATTAGGCTTCCGAAGACCAGCGGGCAGTATAAGCAGGGGGATCGGTATAAGCGGAGGTATATTTGGGATTTGGGGCCGGTGTGACACATCGGCGCTCATTCACTGCCCGGCCAAATATCTCCTGGTTTCTCCATGCATATGTAACAGTATAACTCGCGGACGCGTTGCCACTCAATCCAGTCAACCTCACGCTCATCGCGCTTCTGCTTAATACCTATCAATTGATTTATTGTGTCACCCAGGCACCACTTATAAATGTATAATGACGTCGAATACATCCTGATTTATACAAGCATTTATTGTATAATACGATTAGGCCAACTGATATACTTATAAAACGCGTTGGTTTCGACACTTGTAAGTGGAGCCTGTTGTTTCACCTTTGATCATCATCAAGCCCAATAATATCAATATAACTGTTTACTGTGCAAGATAGGCCAAATTTATAAAATTCGAAATAAGAAAAGATATAATAGATATTGCCAGGAATCATCGTGCGGGCGAATGTTGTTAGAAATATTTTTGACTCAACATTCTCTCGTCACGACTGTTATCTCTCGCCTATTTCATGTTAAGACATAATGGAACATCAAAATAATGTTATACCCCATCTGTATCTGGACTGTCATCAAGTAAAATCTCTTTTATTTTTCGGGCTTTTTGTCTGCTGTACAGTTTCATTGAGTAACATTGCAGCAGACTGATTATTTCTTCAAATATCTCCTCACTATCGAGCTTCGGTGATCCTGCCTCACTCATCACAACGATCTCACAATGGAAC
>JAISZF010000054.1 GCA_031269415.1 Clostridiales bacterium | reverse complement strand
TTTATCAGTTTTAACGTAATTCACAACCTAGCGGATGGTTATATAATATTATTAACCTCGATAACGTAATATCAAAAAATGTAAAGGAACGGAGGTGTCTTATGTCAAATTCAAGCAAGCGCAAGAAAATACTTGTTGGATGGGCCGAGGGGCGGGCAAGGTTTACGACAAACGCTGAAACTCAAAAATTTCTTTTTTTCTATGAGTGTTTTCCATGCTAGACGGCGACATATACGAATTAAGCGGGCTTAAAGGTAATAAAAACAGGCCTGTGTTTAGTACCGTATTCGGAGATAACCGTTATAACGCGAGGTTTATAAACGAATGTGTTGAAAAGTACAATGAGAATCCGCTTTATGTAAACAATGAAAGAGCCGTTCGTTCTGGTCACTCTCCGTGTTTCTTATCCTGACAAGGGGAGTGACTTAGCCGCTTACGCGCATATGTATATATGTATTGAAAATAATGGAATTGACTGTTGTTTCGCGAAACGTCAAAGCTACAAACCGTACCATAGTTTGCCGGGAAGCAAACCTGATAAACGGATAGTCGAAGCGCCGGATAAAAGCCGTAATCCCTTTATTCATCCAACGCTGATTGATTTGGACAAGTTATTTGTAATAGATTGCCGCGTTTTGAATGACAGCGTTAAGTCACGAATTGGCGTAAATGACGCGCTGCTGTCGGATATAACCGCGCTTATCGCGTTCACGCCTAAAATAAGGCTTAGCGTTGAAGGGCTGAAATTATTAAACCCAAGGCTGTAATACATATTTACTGTGAGTAAAATTGTGATAGGAACCAGCCGACGCCCGGATTGGGCGGCGGTTTTTTTATTGAAAATAATATATTGAATAAGGGATTTTTCTTTTTCCGGCAATAATGTTATAATAACGGCGACAAACGGAGGTGGTTTCAATTTTATTCAATATTTCGGAATTAAACGCCGCGCTCTCGCGAGCGCTCGCCGAATTGCTCGGCGACGCCGTTTCATTCAATAGCGGCCGTCCGCTTTCAGCGGACTCCAAACCCGGCGAGGCTCTAAAGATATCGTCCGATGAATCGCGGACACATATTATCTACTCCGATATGCCCGCCTTTTTCAAAGCCGTTGCTGTTTGCTCCACGAACGACAGGGCGGGAACTTATGAAATCGACGCCGCGTTTCAAAAGCGGGGCGTTATGCTGGACTGTTCGCGTAACGGGGTTCTAAGCGTCGGCGGCGCGAAAAGGATGATCCGTTACATGGCTTTAATGGGCTACAATTATCTGATGCTTTACACAGAGGATACATTGGAGGTAAAGGGATATCCTTATTTCGGCTACATGCGGGGGCAGCTTACAAAAGATGAGATCAGGGATATAGAGAATTATTGCGATTTGTTTGGCATAGAATTGATTCCCTGCGTACAGACGCTGGCGCATTTGAATCAGGCGCTGCGCTGGGACGAGTTTAGAGATATACAGGATATAGGGGATATTTTGCTTGTCGGTGAAGAGAAGACGTACAAGCTGATTGAGGCAATCATCCGAACATGCGCCGAAAACTTTACGTCACGCGCCATACACATCGGAATGGACGAGGCTCACATGGTGGGGCTTGGCAGGTATCTGGATCTGCATGGGTACCGGAACCGTTTTGATATATTAAGCGAACATTTAAACCGTGTAGTGGGGATATGTAAAAAATACGGTTTCTCCCCAATGATGTGGTCGGATATGTTTTTCCGCCTGGCATACGGCGATTATTACAATATCGGCGACAAACCTTTCGATGAATCCGTATTGGCTGAAATTCCCGCAAATGTCGGCATGGTCTATTGGGATTATTATTCACAGGATCCTTGCCGGTATGATTCCATGTTCGCCAAGCATAAACAGCTTAATAATGAGGTGATTTTTGCCGGCGGCGCGTGGTCGTGGGGCGGGTTTACGCCGAATAACCGGTTCAGCGCGGGCGCCTCGCTGGCGGCTCTGCCGCAAGCGCGCAAAAACGGTGTTAAAAATGTTTTTATCACTTGCTGGGGCGACGACGGTGCGGAGTGTTCCTTTTTATCCGTTCTGCCGGGGTTAATGGCTTTTTCGGATATCTGTCACGGCCGTCCGCTTTATGAGACATTCAAAATCCTTACAGGTATTGTTCCAGAAGATTTTCTGTCGCTGGACAATAATTTTGTTAGGAATTCGTCGAAACCGTTTTACAGCTACTGCCCGGAAAAGTATATACTATATTCGGACTTGCTGGCCGGCCTTTTTAACAGGCATATAAAGCCTGAAACAACGGCTTTAATCTGCCGAGAAACATCTGAAAAGCTCAAGGCTCTGCTGCCGGACGTTCCCGATGATTTTCGACGTCTCTTTGAGTCGCGCGCGCTGCTGAATGACGTCCTTGCGGAAAAATGCGGCTTAGGCGCGGAAATCCGGGAGCTTTACGGGGCAAAAGATTTAAGGGGTCTCGAACGCGTAGCCGATGAGCGGATCCCCGCGCTTATCCGGCGGATTGAAGCGTTTTACACAGTGTATCAAAAGCTTTGGCGTCAGTTGTTTAAGCCTTTCGGGCTGGAAGTTATGGACGCGCGTATCGGCGGTCTTATAATGAGGCTTAAAACTGTGGGTCAAACGCTTAGGGATTACGCGAACGGCTCGACGGATTCCATCGCCGAACTGGAGGAGGAAGTCCTTCCGTATGGATCATTGGAGGAAGACGGCGAGTATATAAACGAACTGTCGTGGAAGCGCATAGTTTCAGCTAGCGTAATATAGACGCGCCGAAATGGAGGTCATCATGACAAATTGTTTGATTGTGGGAGTCGGCGGGCAGGGCACTATCCTCGCGGCGCGGCTTGTCGGCATGGCGGCAATGGAAGCCGGCTTGTCGGTTCGGGGCAGCGAGACTATCGGGATGGCGCAGCGGGGCGGCAGTGTAGCCAGCCACGTTCGTATGGGCGGCGAGATATTCTCGCCGCTGATACCGCCGGGCGAGGCTGGCGTGGTTGTGGCGTTTGAGCCGGGCGAAGCGGTTCGGGCGGCGGAATATCTTTCGCCTCGCGGTATAGCCGTCGTCTGCGATCGCCCGATACAGCCGGCAGCTGCGAACAGCGCCTCCGCCGGCGCGTATTCGGCCGCCTCATGCATGGACTGGCTGCGAGCCAGCGCGCCGGTTCTTTACGAGGCGGACGGAGAGAAAATTATCGCGCGAATCAGCGCGCGTTGCCTGAATGTGGCTTTGCTTGGGATAGCCATAGGCGCGGGCGCTTTCCCGTTTGAGACAAAGCATATGGAGGCGGCGATTGCGCGGCGCGTTTCTGAAAGATACGTTAAAATGAACATTGACGCACTCCGCCGAGGGATGGCGCTGGATTTTTAATAACAACAAAGAGGTGCTCGATATGGAGATGCGTGAAAACACGCTTGAAATGATTCGGCGCAATATGCGCCAGGCAAAAAAAAGCGAATTTTATAAAAAACACTACGCCGGCATTGAACCGGACGACATTAAGTCGGAAAATGATTTCGTCAAACTGCCGTTTACGGAGAAGGGCGACCTCCGCGACGCGTACCCGTTCGGGCTCAGCGCTGTGCCCCGTCGCGATGTCGTGCGCATACATTCGTCGTCCGGCACCACCGGCACGCCTGTCATCATCCCGTACACGAAGAAGGACGTCGCTGATTGGGCGCTTATGTTCAAACGCTGTTATGAGACTGCCGGCGTAACCGCTGAAGACTGTGTCCACATAACGCCGGGATACGGGCTTTGGACCGCCGGCATTGGTTTTCAGCTCGGAGCCGAGCTGATTGGCGCGATGGCACTACCAATGGGGCCAGGGAATACGGACAGGCAGATCAGGATGATGGTAGACATGAAGTCAACTGTGCTGACGGCGACATCCTCTTACGCGCTTCTGCTCGCGGAGGAGATAGAACGGCGCGGTCTGCGCGGCAAAATATCGCTCCGAAAGGCTCTGATAGGCTCGGAGCGGTGGGGCGACAAAATGCGAAAGCGCATAGCCGGAGAGCTTGGCGTCGAGCTTTACGATATCTATGGCCTTACCGAGATATACGGCCCCGGCATCGGCATAAGCTGCGAGCGCGAGTGCGGTATGCACATGTGGACGGATTACCTGTATTACGAGATCATAAACTCTAAAACCGGAAAAAGGCTAAAACCCGGCGAGAGCGGCGAGCTCGTCATCACGACGCTGCAAAAGGAAGGTGCTCCGCTTATGCGCTACCGCACGCACGACCTTACCCGCGAGATGGCCGGGGATTGCCCGTGCGGATCCGAATACCCGCGTATCGACACGTTGATTGGCCGTTCGGACGACATGGTTAAGGTCAAGGGCGCGATAATCTATCCCAGCCGCGTGGACGAGACGCTTGCGGCCGTCGATGGCGTAAGCAGCGAGTATCAGATAATGATCGACCACCTAAACGGCAAAGACATACTGACTCTTTACTTTGAAACGCCCGAGGGCGACGAATCCGCGAGGAAGCATTTGGAAAAGACGGTCGAAACCGCGTTTAAAGCAAAAATCGGCTTGACGCCACGCGCCAAAGCCGTTGGAATGAGGGAATTGCCGCGCAGTGAGAAGAAATCGACGCGCATATTCGACAACCGCTATTAGCGAGCGCAAAAAACAAAAAGCGAGAGCAGGTGGGGAAAATGGACAGACAATTGCTGATGGGTAACGAGGCGATCGCGCTTGGCGCGATACGCGCCGGAATCAGGCTTGCGACAGGGTACCCCGGCACGCCTTCGTCGGAGGTATTGGAAACGATCGCGCGCGAGCGGTCGGACGGCCTTTACGTAGAATGGTCCGTAAACGAAAAAACCGCCGTCGAGGTGGCCGCGGGCGCGGCTATGTCCGGCGCCCGTGTCTTGACCGCGATGAAACAGGTCGGGCTGAATGTGGCGTCGGATCCTGTTATGAGCTTGAATTATGTCGGTGTTAAGGGCGGGATGGTCATTGTCGTCGCTGACGATCCGGGGCCGATTTCGTCCCAGACCGAGCAGGATACAAGACATTTTGCCAGGTTCGCGAAAATAGCGGTTTTTGACCCGTCGTCGCCGGAAGAGGCGTATCTCATGATAGAGGACGCGTTTAATTACTCCGAGATGATCGCGAGGCCGGTGATTTTCAGGCCGACAACAAGGGTATGCCATAGCTACGCCTCGGTCAATCTCGCGGAATCGCGTTCGAGCCACAGCCAAAACGGCGGTCTTGGTTTTACAAAGGATGGCGGAAAATGGGTTATCTTTCCAAAACTCGCCTACGAAAACCATGTTAAGTTAGAAGAAACCATGGCGAAGTTAGGCCAGGTTTTCAGCGATTATCCGGGGAATATACTCTTGGACGGCGGCAAAAAGGGCATCGCGGCCAGCGGAGTGAGCTGGCTGTACGCTCGCGAGGCGGTGGCGAATCCGGGCGCGGGATTCGAATGCAAGCAATTAAAAGTCGCCACCATACCGCTTCCGGAATCACTTTGCCTTGAGTTTTTGAGCGGCCTGGATGAAGTTCTCGTCATTGAGGAACTCGATCCTGTCATTGAGCGCGAGCTTATTTATCTTTGCGGGCGATATGGCTTGAAGACGGTTATAAAGGGCAAACTGTCAAAACATATACCGAACGCCGGTGAGAACAGCCCTTCCGGAGTGAAAGACGCAATTCTTCGTTTTTTAACTCCGGACAGCCCGCAAATTATTGATAAGGCATCTTCACATGAACCGCGGCGGCCGCTTCCTCCGCTCCCCGCGCGGCCTCCCGTACTCTGCGCCGGATGCCCGCACCGCGCGTCTTTTTTTGCCGTCAAAGAGGCGGTCAAGACACAAAAGGCCGTGTTCTCCGGTGATATCGGCTGTTACACTCTCGGCAACGCGATGCCGCTCGACATGGTTGACACCTGTCTGTGCATGGGCGCCGGGATAGCGCAGGCACAAGGCATACACCGCGTTGAGCCGGACACTTTGAATTTCGCGTTCATCGGCGACTCGACGTTTTTTCATACCGGACTGCCCGGAGTGGCAAACGCGGTATACAATAAAGCTGACATTATAATTGCCGTATTGGACAATTCGACGACCGCGATGACCGGCGGCCAGCCAAATCCCGGTATGGGCAAGACGCTGATGGGCGGCGACGCTCCAAAATTAAGCATATATAACATTCTGGCCGCCCTCGGAGTGGATCAACTGCAGCGTGTCGACGCGTTTGATTTTGAAGCCGCGAAAGCCGCCGCGCAAAAGGCCGCGGGCGCAAGCGGCGTCCGCGCGATCATTTTTGAAGGGCTTTGCGTCGCGCTGGGAAAAACAAAATCGCCGCTCAAAGTCGACGCCGCCTCGTGTACGGGATGCGGCGCTTGCGTGAGACGGCTCGGATGCCCCGCCCTGTCGATTCGCGGCAAAGGCGCGGCAATTGATCCCGTGCTTTGCGCCGGATGCGGCTTATGCAAGTATTTGTGCCGATTTGACGCAATCGGCTCGTGAAAGGCGGGCGGAGCGATTTTGAGCGAATACGCTGACATAGTCCGTATGTGGCGCGGCTGGAATGTCGCCTCGGCTGCGGATATGGACTGCCGGCTCGACAGCTTCCGGGTTCTTTTCGCTTACCACTCCGGCAGGATAGAAAACCCGGCGATAACATACAATGACACGCGGGAGATTTTCGCCAACGGCAAGGTTTTGAATTTCACAGGCGATCCCATGACGCTGTTTGAGCTTGGCAATCAAAAACTTTGCTATGAGTTTTTGAAACATAAAATCGCCGAGCGGGAACCGCTTACCACTGAACTGGTTTTGGAAACCCACGCGATCCTGACAGGCGGAACATACGACGAACGGCGCTACATTGAACGCGGGGAACGGCCCGGTGTGTTTAAGAAGCATGACTATGTCACCGGTAAAGCCGAGGTTGGCTCTATGCCGGAGGATGTGCCGGATGATATCAACGGGCTTTTAAGCGAACTCGCGGAATTGATGGACAGGCCAGCCCTTTCTGGCAATGAAGTCCTAAAAGCCGCCGCGTATTTTCATTCCCGGTTCGAGTATATCCATCCGTTCGCGGACGGTAACGGACGCGTGGGGCGGACGCTAATGAATTATTTTCTGATGACCCACGGCCACCCGCCGGTAATTATTTACGACGAGAACAAAGCGGATTATTATGCCGCGCTTGAGTGTTACGACGCGGACGAGGATATCCGGTCAATGACGGAATTCCTCACGCGTCAAGTTGAGCTTACATGGAGTAAGGCGCTGGAACGGGAAACAAAACGAGCGCGGAGCAATCAACCCGCGGAGGGGTCCAGGCCTGTTACTGAATAGCAAAGAAAGTGGATTCGGATACTGTACTCACGGCCAGAAAACAAGCACGAAGCCGATAGAAGCAAAACCCCTTGATTTCAAGGCATTTGCGGACTATCGGCTTCGTTTTGCGTACGGAGATTTACCGTTTTCAGGGGAACCTGCTTCGATTTTCTAAAAAAGTGAACCCAATCTGAGAACGTTAAGAGCCTTAGCGTTCTCAAGTCTTCCTATTTGACCGTCAAATAGGAAATACTCTTTTTTCAGCCTTTGCACATCACGTCCACGGGGATTTCCGTGCCGTCCCGAAACTGTACGACAACCTCTCGCTCGCCTTGGACAATGAACTTATCAATCGTGGCGCGGAAAAAGCCTTCATCGAACTCGGTCAGCAAGCCGTCCTGTGCTTTGAGTTCCGAAAGGAAAATGTTAAGCCGCTCCCGACGGGCAAGGATTGATTGACGCTTTTCGGAGAGTTCGCCGAGTCGTTTTAGTTGCTCTTCATATTTATCGTTGAGAGCGCCGAAGCGTCGCTCGTAGTCGTTTATGGATCCCGGTTACCGTAGAGTCAGATACGTCCGCTACGCCGATGATTTCCTTATCGGAACGATTTCCGATAAAGCATATGCAATTCAGCTAAAATCCGAAATATCCAAGTTCCTAAGCGACAACCTCCACCTTAGGCTTAATGATGAGAAAACCATAATCACCAACGCCAAACAGGATAAAGCCAAATTCCTCGGCTTCCATATTTCCAAGCACCCGTCTTCCTCTATCAAGATAGAAATGGATGTGGAAAGCTTGATTCGTAAACTTCATCAAAACGGTATGTGCAATGAGCATGGCAGACCTATCGGCGTCGCCAAGCTTCTCCCGCTGCCTGTCAACGAAATCATCAAATATGGTAATCAAGTGCTTAGAGGGCTGCTCCATTCTCCGCAAGGCTGCCACAATTATTACAAGGGCTGGAGAATCCAATACATAATCCATTATTCCATTGCCAAGACTTTGGCCAGAAAATTCGATATTTCCATGAAGCTACATTTGTGATGGCACACATCAGCGTAAAATGTTCCATAGAAGGCGCAAGAAGCTCATCAAGCCTCCGATCCTGCATATTGTTAAAGAAATGCTCAGGATTAACCGGCGGCAAATATGTCTTTGCTCTGCTTGCTTTGAGCTTGTCAGCAACAATGCTCTTGAGTTTAACCAGATTACCAAACTGCGATAATCCATTTAGGAACCGACAGCCGTATGCGATGAAAGTTGCCCGTACGGTTCGTGAAGGGGCGGGAGTTTATCTCTCGCCTATTTCATTTTAAGACATATTGGAACATCAAAATAATGTTATACCCCATCTGTATCTGGACTGTCATCAAGTAAAATCTCTTTTATTTTTCGGGCTTTTCGTCTGCTGTACAGTTTCATTGAGTAACATTGCAGCAGACTGATTATTTCTTCAAATATCTCCTCACTATCGAGCTTCGGTGATCCTGCCTCACTCATCACAACGATCTCACAATGGAAC
>JAISZF010000034.1 GCA_031269415.1 Clostridiales bacterium | reverse complement strand
ACTCCTGCACACAGAATATTACTTCAACAAAATACTATACGACGCGGATGTTTTGATATCCATTCCGGTTCTGAAGACATCGTCCGGCGGGGTCGTCGTCACGGCAAGCATTAAAAATGTCAGCCTTGGGGCGCCTCCCGGAAATGTGTATAATGTTTCGCCGACAAACAATACAAAATTTGACATGGTTTCCCACGCGATGACCGACGGCGATTTGGATAACTGGATCTACGATTATTTTATGTGCAAGCCGATTACGTTCGCGGTTGTGGACGGCCTACAGGGGTTTCAGAACGGGCCGGTGGTTATGAACGACGGCAAGGGACAGAGCAACAAGATGAATATGCGTATTATTATGGCAAGCGGCGATCCCGTCGCGATAGATACAACGTGTTCATATATAATGGGCTGGGATCCGGCCAGTATCGGATATATAGAGCATTTCAAGGAACACGGGGTTGGAGCGGCGGACGCGGCGCATATCTATATTGACGGCGAAAAACCTGATGAATTGCGCAAACCGTTCTCTATCAAGCAAGCGGAGCTTGGAGGCAATCCCATTGGCGACTTAACGCCGCCTGAATTCACTGTGGATGTCAAGAAGGAAGCCTCCGGCGGACACACGTTAACCATCACCACCGACGCCGACGCGGTAAAGGCCGAGGCGTTTACCGATAAGCTGATAAATTACGGTATTATATCCAATAAGACCTATTCATTTTCTGTTGACGGCAATGTAAAAACAGTAAAGGTCTCCGTGTACGACAGGTTTTTAAACAGATCGGAGAAGAGTATCAATTTAAACTGAGGTGTAAATAAGCGAACCGTGACCGCGGTTCGATAACGCCGTAAAATAAACGCGACCCAACCTCGGCGGCGTAGATGTCTACGCCGCCGAGCCTGATTTCTTCATCAATACGTTCCCTTCATATTGTTCTGAAAGCCACAACTTTAATCTCTCCAACATCATTGTACCACGCGCCTCCTTTTTTTAGGAAAAACCTCGAAAAAATAATATAGCCCAAACACCAAAACGCGTTATCTTTAGTATAGCAAACAAAAGGAAGGACGCCACTGACAAGAGCTAAAAACCCATTATTTTTCAAAACTATATTGACAGACCAACCCGAACGGCATATAATATTAATAATGTTAACCATTAACGTCGAACATCGAGGAGGATGGAGACAATGAACAAGATAGAACAAGCTGTCGCCGCTATGGAAGAAATAAAAATGATGCCTGGCGATAATGGAAACCTGATGGACAAGATGTGGCGCGGTGGAAAAGGCGAGCTTTTTATCCTCAAGTACCTTTCTTCAAAAGATTCGGCTGTTACCCCTTCAGAAATCAGCGACGCCATGCGCGCCAGTACAGCTCGAATCTCGGCCGCGCTCGGCACGTTAGAGAAAAAGAGGCAGATTCACCGTGAGATTGACCTGGCTAACCGCCGCAACATTTTAGTGACTATAACGGAAGAAGGCCGTGAGCGAAGCCGTTCCGAAATGCTGAGAATGCGAGAGCAGATGGCAAAAATCTTTGCCGAAATGGGCGAACAGGACGCCGCTGAATTTGTGCGTCTATTAAAACGCTTCTTTGAAATCACAAATCGGGTATTTGACAACAAATCTCCACGCGAATAGCGAGTGTCAACATATGTGTACTGATAATGCGGACGGCCTCGTCCGCATTAAAAAAGCCGAAGGACTAACAGCATTTATAATAAATACTGATAGCAGGGAGGAGTTTTTTCATGCTTAAAATTATCAAGCGTCTCAAGCCGAAAGAGTGGCTGATGATCGGAGTCAGCGTGATCTTCATAGTCGCGCAGGTTTGGCTTGACCTTAAAGTCCCCGATTTCATGTCGGAAGTAACGCGGCTTACTCAGACGCCGGGCAGCACAATCAGCGATATCTGGCTTAACGGCGGCTATATGCTGCTATGCGCGCTTGGCAGCGTCGTGTCCGCGGTTACCGTGGGGTATTTCGCGGCGCGCGTCAGCGCTTCCTTCGCTCAACGGCTGCGCGGCTTGCTGTTTAATAAGGTTGAGTCCTTTTCGATGGAGGAAATCAATCGGTTTTCAACCTCAAGCCTTATTACTCGATCCACAAACGACATCACTCAAATACAAATGTTTGTCGTAATGGCTCTGCAACTGCTGATAAAAGCCCCCATCACGGCGGTGTGGGCGATTACCAAGATCGCGGGCAGCGGCCCGGAGTTTACAACGGTCGTCGGAGCGGCGGTGCTGCTTGTGCTGATCACGGTCTCGCTGATTATCACACTCGCGATGCCTAAATTCAGGAAAATGCAGACCCTCACCGACAATATCACACGCGTGACGAGTGAAAACCTTACGGGACTGCGCGTCGTCCGAGCTTACAACGCGGAGGATTATCAAGAGGGTAAATTCGAGGCGGCGAATAAAGAGTTGACAGACGCGCAAGTTTTCACAAACCGGGCTATGGCGGTCATGATGCCTGTGATGACGCTTGTCATGAGCGGGCTGTCCCTCGCTATTTACTGGGTGGGCGCGTATCTGGTTGACGCGGCGGGCGCTGTGGATAAGCTTGCGGTATTCTCGAATATGGTCGTATTTATGAGCTATGCCATGCAGGTAGTTATGTCGTTCATGATGCTGGTAATGATCTTCATACTGCTGCCGCGCGCGAGCGTTTCGGCGAAGCGTGTCAACGAGGCGCTTGACACGGAGCCGCGAATTTTAGACGGCGGTGAAAGCGAAGGTAAGCCGGACGCCGCCGGTGAGGTGGAATTCAGGTCGGTCGGCTTTAAATATCCCGGCGCGGCGGAGGCTGTCCTTGAAGATATCAGCTTTACGGCAAAGCGGGGTGAAACCGTGGCTTTTATCGGCTCCACAGGGAGCGGAAAGTCTACGCTTATAAACCTTATTCCCCGCTTCTTCGACGCGACAGAAGGGGAAGTATTGGTTGACGGCGTAAATGTGAGAGATTATAAACTGGAATCACTTCTGAACAAAATCGGCTACGTGCCGCAGAAAGCGGTGCTGTTCAAAGGAAGCGTGGCGTCCAACGTGGCCTACGGCGACAACGGACGGGACTTAACCGGCGGGGGACACAACGTAGAAGACGTGAAAAAAGCCGTAAAAATCGCGCAGGGCGCGGACTTTGTGGAAAAAATGGACGATGGATATAACGCGTCTGTCTCGCAAGGCGGCGGTAACATATCGGGCGGTCAAAAACAGCGGCTCGCTATTGCCCGCGCTGTTTGCCGCAAGCCTGAAATATACATTTTCGACGATTCGTTTTCGGCGCTTGACTATAAGACCGATCGCGCGCTTAGAAGCGTCCTGAAAAAGGAAACAGCGGGCGTGACAAGCCTTATCGTGGCGCAGCGAATCGGCACGATTATGGACGCGGATCAAATTATCGTGCTTGACGAAGGGAAGATCGTAGGCAAAGGAACGCATAAGGAATTACTCCGCGGCTGCGCTGTCTATAAGGAAATCGCGGTGTCGCAATTAAGCGAGGAGGAATTGGTTTCATGAGTAAGCAAAACACGAGAACACAAAGAGCGAGACCAATGGGACCGATGCGCGGCGGCATGGGCGGCGTAGAAAAAGCGAAGGACTTCAAGGGTACGTGGGGTAAACTGATACGCTATTTGAGACGTTATACGCCCGTCATCGCGTCCGCCCTTATCCTCGCGGGCTTAGGCGCGGCGCTTCAGATTTTGGGCCCGAATCAGTTGAGAGTAATGACCGACGAGATCATGAAAGGCTTGCCGCGGATTATAAATGACCATCCTGTGCTTGGAGCGATTGATTTTACCGCCGTGTTTAACATCGGCGTTCTGCTTGTTTGTCTTTATGGATTCTCGGCGGTTTTCAGCTTTTCGGAGAGCTTTATCATGGCGACGGTAACCGCCAGAATTTCCAAAAGCATGCGTACGGACGTCTCGCGAAAGATCAACAGGCTGCCGCTCAAATATTTCGACAAAACGAGTTATGGCGATGTAATCAGCCGCGTGACCAACGATGTGGACACAATCGGTCAGACCTTGAACCAAAGCCTTGACAATTTGGCCCGGGCAATCACGATGTTTGCCGGGGCGCTGATTATGATGATTTATAATAGTTGGATTCTGGCTCTGGTCTCCGTCTGCTCCACCCTGATTGGCTTCGCGTTTATGACTCTCATTACGCGGAAATCGCAAAAGTATTTCAAGGCGCAGCAGCAAGGGCTTGGCGACATTAACGGGCATATCGAGGAGATTTATTCGGGGCACAACGTCGTGAAAGCCTATAACGGCGGCAAAGAAGCAAAAAAGACCTTCGAGGTTATGAACCGTTCGCTTTATGAAAGCGGATGGAAATCCCAGTTTCTGTCTGGCCTGATGATGCCCGTCATGAATTTTATCGGAAATTTCGCCTATGTGGCTGTTTGCGTGGCCGGCGCGGCGCTCGCGATGAATGGCGCTATTTCATTCGGGGTGATTGTGGCGTTCATGATATATATCCGCTTGTTTACGCAACCGCTGTCTCAGTTGGCGCAGTCCGCGCAGCAGCTTCAGAGAACAGCCGCCGCCGGCGAGCGCGTCTTTGAGTTTTTCGATGAAGAGGAATTGGCTGGGGAAAGCCAAAAACTCACAAAGTTAGAGAACATCAAGGGCGACGTTGAATTTAAGAACGTTCGCTTTGGTTACGAAAGGGATAAAACCGTCATTCACGATTTCTCCGCCAAAGTAAAAGCCGGACAGAAGATCGCCATCGTCGGGCCTACCGGAGCGGGAAAAACGACAGTGGTTAATCTGCTTATGCGTTTTTATGAAATTGACGGCGGTGAAATTCGCTTAGACGGCATACCGACAAATCAGGTAACAAGGGAAAACACGCATGAGCAATTCTGTATGGTTTTGCAGGACACATGGCTCTTTGAAGGAACTATCAAGGAAAACATCATATACGCGAAACGGGGCGTCACTGACGCGGAGGTCGTCGACGTCTGCAAAGCGGTGGGGATACATCACTTTATCCGGACGCTGCCTCAGGGTTATGATACCGTGCTGAACGATAAAGCCAACCTCTCGGCGGGGCAAAAGCAGCTTGTCACCATTGCCCGCGCCATGATCCAAAACGCGCCGCTTTTGATATTGGACGAAGCGACAAGCTCGGTAGACACCCGCACCGAACGGCACGTTCAAGAAGCTATGGACGCGCTCACTCGGGGCAGAACATCCTTTGTCATCGCCCATAGGCTTTCCACTATCAAGAACGCCGATATGATCCTTGTCATGCGGGACGGCGATATTGTGGAGAGCGGCAATCACAATGAGTTGTTGGCAAAGGGCGGGTTCTACGCCGAACTCTATAACAGTCAGTTTGAATCAGCCTCGTAAAAATGGCTCTTTCCAAACACACTCACGTTTGGAAAGAGCCTGTTTTTCTACATAATCAAGCTCGTCGGCATAGATGTCCGCGCCGCCGAGTCGGGTTTATAAGCGAAATGACGGCGGTTTACGGACGCTGCCAAATCCATACTGTTCCGCATGCGGCAAATACTGAAAAATCACCTTGAAAAGAGGGTATTATCGTATGAATAAAAAAGCTTTTAGAATTACCACTCTTTCATTAACTCCATCACATGTTGGAACCAGATTTTTTCATTGGCGTGTTATCTCGTATCTCGGGATGAACCAGTCATGTACTGTGACACATGGTCCGCACAGGCGGATATCGCGTTTGAGGCGTCATTATCGCCATCAAGCGTAAGCGGGCTCTTAAAAGGTATCCCATACTCCAAACGGCACGAATTTTACGAGCGCTGGGCGGCGTACCGGCAAGAGCAAGAATATCTGGCGCTGGATATAACTTAAGAATACGTTAAGCCTGGCGTCTACGCTGTCGTTATCAAAAATATCGGTCGTGATGGATAAGGGGTTCTATAGCGCGGCGAATGTAACCACTATGCTATCAGAGAAGAATGGAGTCAAATTTTTAGTCGCCGCGCCATGCGGCGGTAAATATATCAAAAATCAAATTGAACAGATAAGACCCAGTATAGACCAGGCCTCCAACGCCATCCGTCTTGGGGATGACGAAATGATACTTGGGGTAACACGGGAACGCGTGTGGGGTAAAGAGCATGGCGTATACGTCCATACTTTTTATAATGGAAAAAGCGCGGAACAGGCTAAGATGGATCTTTACCGTGAAGTCAACGACTTGGCGGATTTGGCGAGAGAGAACCCAGATAACGAGCGCTACGCGAAGATGTTTAAGAAATATCTTCTAATCAACCGCGGCGCGAAAGATGTGGTTGAAAAGGCTTTCTGTCGTTTCAAGAATAGCATGGACTTTGGCCGAACGCGTGTACATAGCGGCGAAAGCCTTCAAAACAAAATAATGATAGGTTTCGTCGCCTTAATAATTATGAGCTATATTCATAAGGTAATCGAGGGCTTTTAGCGTCGGCTCGGTCAAGAAATAGCGATCAAGGAGCAAGAAGCGTTCCCTGCCTAGCCTCCCCGCCACGCGGCGGGCCCACGCCGCCGTGGAGGGCGACGGACAGTGGTAGACAAAAGAGTTTCGCCGGATTCCCGACAAGCATACCAACAGCCCCAAAAAAATGCCCGATTATGTGTCGCGCGCCTGGCTTGTCCTCAGATCCTTTGAAAAGCTTTTTTACACCCGGCGTTTTCCACGCCCTCCTTGCTCTCCTGGACGCCATCTCCGACCAGCACCGCCTTTCCGTACGCCTCGTAGACCAACCCTGAACGAGCGGCGAAGCGCTCCCACGCCCGCTGGAGTCCCGCAAGCTTCCACGCGCTGGATCGGAAAAAATGGAGCGGGTTTTCATAGTTCCCAGGATCCATACAAAGCTCACGGACAACGCTGGTCACTCCCAGATGGTCGCCCCTCAGCGTTAAGCCGACAACCGCCACAACGAACCAGCCAAACGTCGACTCCCTGCTGAAGCGGTCCCTGAACCCAAGCAAGGCTTCATTCATGTACCTCCATATATTTTTCATGTGTATGTATAGCCATTGGCGTTTTTATTTGCTATACTTTACGTATAGCCCTTGCCAGATGGCGTCCCCTTGTTTTGTCGTGGATTAAGGATAGGTTTATTTGTAGTATCTATGAATTGCTGTGAAATATAAAAGCGGTAGTCTTGTGACTACCGCCATATTCTATGTGCAAAAGCAAGTTATTCAGCACTGCCGTTTTTCCCCAACCGGATCATATTCCAACTATGTCTGCCCAATACTGTGGTCAACACGCCGTTTTTCACAGACGAGGAATCCGTGGCCCACGGCGTTAAAGCGTCGGGATCGGCCTCAGTGTTAGCCGCTTTCAGATCAGCGTGATTCAATGTAATATGCTCCAGCACAGTATAATTTTCAGACGGCAGGCCGCATGTTAAGGTTAAATCCTCATTAAGATCCTTATTAACCGCGAAGAGCGTCAATGATTCGTCGTCATTCATCACGCACACTGCGTCCAGGATTTGCGCTTCATCCAGTTCCCCGATTGAGTACACAGGGGACTCAATAACGGTTTGCAATACAATACCCCTGCCATACCGGCTTGTATAAGCGAATGGATAGTAAATCGTCTGTTTCCAAGCCGCTTGATCGCTGGTCATTATTGGCCCGATAACATTGACCAGT
>JAISZF010000033.1 GCA_031269415.1 Clostridiales bacterium | reverse complement strand
GGCGAACAAACAAGCGCCGATCCAATCGTTTTTGGTGATGCCGTTTACCACAAAGATTATGGGAACCATGACCATCATCAACCGAAGCAACAGAGAACTGACGTCGGCGATGCCCTTTTCAAAGCTGGTTTGCGCCTTCTTGCCTGTCAATTCACGCGCGAGGGTGCCCAAATAGGTGTGGCTGCCCGTCGCGATAACGATTGCCCTCGCTGTGCCGCTGACCACGTTTGTGCCCATAAACCCCACGTTAATCGCTTCCAGCGCGGTCTTGGGGGGTGTCTTGATTTGAGAGAATTTTTCAACCGGCTCCGATTCGCCGGTTAACGCGGCTTGGCCGATGAACAGGTCCTTCGCGGTAAGAATGCGCAGATCGGCCGGTAGCATGTCGCCCGCCGACAATGTTACAATATCGCCGGGAACGATCTCGCTCATCGGGATCTCGGTGGTTTTCCCGTCGCGTAAAGCCGCCGTATTGGATGAAACCATTTCCTTCAGTTTTTGCGCGGCGTTATCCGATTTGAATTCCTGTATAAACTGAACCGTTCCGGAAATCACGACCAGCGTTAAGATTATAATAACCGTAGCCCAGGATTTTTGGCTGTCCGTAAGTAATACTTCAGTAATCAACGACACAGCGGCTACCAGAAGCAGCACCAGGCTGAACGGGCTGGTAAAAGAGAGCAGCAGCTTTACGAACCAATGCTGCCGCTTAGCCTCTTCAATAATATTCGCGCCTTTTTCGTCCAGGATCTCCTCAGCCTGTTCAGAAGTAAAGCCGCCGGCTGTCGTCTCATATGTCATGTAGAGCTGTTCGTCTGTCAGAATACTGGAGAGCAGAACCTCACGTTCCATCTGCTTCTTTTCAAGAACACGGATCTGCTCAGCCTTGCTGGCTTTCCTGTTTTTGGTCATAAAAAAACACCGCCTTTTCAGTATTCCGCCCTCGATTGGCAGGAAACACGAAAGGCAGTGCCTGTTATGTCAATAGACATAGCAATGCCGACCCCTGTTAGAAACAGAGCCCCCAAAAGCCGTCGTATATCCTGTCGCAGTATCTACTTCGAGGGTGGTCTTCATTGCTCATTAATCTCACCTCTGTCATTTAATCATAACGCTCGCGGATTATTCGCGCTTAACCGGTTTATAAACCATACTTCTTCTTAAATTTCTCCACACGTCCGCCGGCTTCAACCAGCATTTTCTGGCTGCCGGTATAAAACGGATGGCATCTGGAACAAACTTCCACGTGGATTTCCTCTTTGGTGGATCCGGTAACGAACTCGTTGCCGCAGTTACATCTTACCTTTGCCTGAAAGTACTTGGGATGCAAGCCCTCTTTCAAGACTATCACCTCTTTTCCAACCCATTTTAACCGCATAATGATACCACATAAAAAAATAATTGACAAGACCGTTCAATTTAGTTTTTCCAGAGATCTCATGCTATCCACGAATTGTCTGTTGCTGACGGATTTGTTCAGTATGTCTATGACCTGCTCGGTAATATCCACAGTTGACATGCGCGCGGTCTGCCGCCTGATAATATATACCGCCTCCAGTTCCTGCGACGACAGCAGGTTTTCCTCACGCCGGGTGCCGGATTTTATTATATCCACAGCCGGGAAGATACGTTTTTCAGATAAGCGCCTGTCCAGCACCAGTTCCATATTGCCGGTGCCCTTAAATTCCTCAAAGATTACATCGTCCATTTTACTGCCCGTATCCACCAGCGCTGTGGCGAGTATAGTCAAAGAACCGCCGTTTTCCACATTTCTCGCCGCTCCGAAAAATTTTTTCGGCATATACAGCGCGGCTGGATCCAAACCGCCTGAAAGCGTGCGCCCGCTCGACGGAATAGTCAGATTATACGCCCTGGAAAGCCTGGTCAGCGAATCCAGCAATATAACCACGTCTTTCTTTTGCTCCACCATGCGTTTGGCGCGTTCCAGCACCATTTCAGCGGCCCTTTTGTGATGTTCGGGCATTTCGTCAAATGTTGAGTAAACTACCTCGCAATTCTCGCCTTTAATGGATCGCTGCATATCCGTTACTTCTTCCGGGCGCTCATCAATAAGAAGGATAATCAGGAAAATATCGGGGTGATTTTTAGTAATGGCATTGGCGATTTGCTTAAGCAGAACGGTTTTACCGGCTTTGGGCGGGGCCACAATCATCCCGCGCTGGCCTCTGCCGATGGGGGCGATAAGGTCTATTAGGCGTGTCGATAGCTCGCGCTGTGAATTTTCCAAATGTATGCGTTCTGTGGGGAAAATAGGGGTTAAATCTTCAAAAACGGGGCGTTTGGCCGCCGCGTCCGGCGAGTCGCCGTTTACGGATTTGACAAAGAGCAAGGCGCTGTTCTTCTCGCCCTCCTTGGCGACGCGTATACTGCCGCGCACCATATCTCCTGTTTTCAGGTTGAAACGCCGGATTTGTGATTGGGAAATATATATATCCTTTACCAAACTGGGTTGATAATTTTCCCGCCTTAAAAAACCATACCCGCCGTCGGCGATTATCTCCAGCACGCCTTGCTCGACGACACCGCTGTCAAGTGATTCCATAGTTTTTTCCCGCGTCTGCCGGGTCGGCAGAGGGATAGGTTCGGGGAGGGGCTGCGCCTGTTTTTCGACGGGCGGCAGTACGTTAACCTGGGTCGGCGTATATACCTCTTCGGGTTCCGCCAAAGCAGCGGAAGAATTGTCGCTGCCCGCCCCCATTTCGCGAAGCAGAACGATCAGATCCGCTTTCTTATATCGGGATATATTTTTGACTCCGGCTTCTTTGGCAACCTTCTTGAGTTCAATAATTCCGAGTTCTTCTAAATTCATGCCACACTTCCTTATATTTTTTGCGTTGCCCTTATTACGCCGCGCGAGCGGAAAAGTAATACGTCCGCGCGGCGAAAAATTCTATTCCGCGGCCGTTTCATCGGGTTCTTTGACCTTAATCCGCTGCCCCGGCGTAATATGGTCCGCGTTATCCAAACCATTAAAATCCATGATCTGGCTTACTTTAACATCAAATTTCAGCGCTATCTGGCCTAATGTGTCATTCTCGGCGACCACATACCACCAGCCGTCGGAAGCCTCTACCAGCTCGCCGGAAAGCGCGTTCGCCACATTATAAGCGCCGATTGTCGCGGTCAGATTCTTAATCAAGTCATCTTTAGCCTGTATATCCATATTCGCGGCGTCTAATTGCTGAAGTGTCGGCGCGGCGTCCAATTTCAATAACACCGCCTCGTACTGGTCGTTCAGAACGGTAAGCCTGTAAATCAGAACAGAGATTATGACGATAAATGTAATGAGCATTAAGCTCATTAAGATCTTAAGGCCGACGGAACTGCTCCCTATTTCCAAATCATAATATTCATCGTCCTCGGGGTCTGTTCCGCGCCCGCGTTTGTTTTTCGCCTTCTTGGGCTTGGGGGTGTATTCCGGGTTGCTATAGACCTCACCTTTGTACGCCGGTTTTTCCCAACTATATTTTCGTTCGGCGTCAGACAATACCGAAAACCCCTTTTCAGAGGAACTATGCTCATCTGTGTCAAACAACCGAGTCTCGCCGCCAGAAGGTTTCGCGGGGATAAAATCCTCCGCCATACCCGCGGCGTCCGCTGTATCGCCTTCATCGTCGCTGAAGCCGCCGACAAATATATCATCTGTCTTTATTTCTTCCGTTTCATCATTATCTGTGACAAAATTATATTTTATGCCGACATCCCCTTCATATGTATTATTTGACATTACGCCCTCCACAAAAAAGCCACTAATGAGACAGTTTGTTTAGTCCATTTTATTATTTATACGGCTTAGTGTCAACAGAGATTACGAATATTATTTGAAAATACGAGCCCGCGCCGCGAATGTTTCCGTACGCCAAGCGGGATAGATTGCAACATCTTGAAATAATCACCTCTTTACATTGAAAGCATTATTCATTATACTGTAGACTATACTTAAGTTAAAGGGTTACGCTCCCTCATTCCAAGCATACCCATTCAGTCCGAGCGTCAATCATAGCCGATTGAATAATACCTCAAATATAAATAAGGAAGTGATTTCGTGAAAGTGGAAAAGATCAGTGAGACCCAGATCAAATTCGTTCTTAACCAGTCGGACCTTATGAACCGTGACATCCGTTTGTCCGAACTGGCGTACGGCTCAGAAAAGACACAGCAGCTTTTCCGCGAAATGATGGAACAAGCCATGGCTGAATGCCATTTTAACGCTGATAATACACCATTAATGATTGAGGCGGTTCCGCTGTCTACCGACAGCATAATGATTATAGTCACCAAGGTCGCCGAAACCCGCGACGACGAGAAGCATTTAAATCTCCTCAAACACATGCGGGAAGCGAAACGGCAGATGCAGCAGCGCTCACAGCCTGCCATCCGGCTGGATCGGAACATGGATTCGCAGCTTACGATATACTCATTCGGTTCGCTGGACGAAGCCGCTTCCGCCACGGCAAGGCTGTTCGGCAGCTTTACCGGCACAAACGCGCTCTATAAGAATAACGGAAGATTTTATCTTATAATACATAATGATAATCCGGATGACAGGCTGTCAACGGCCTCAATCGAAATTATACTTAACGAATACGGTCAAAAGCACGTATCGACGCCGCTTTCCGCCGTATATCTTGAGGAACACGGCGAGATCATCATTCAGGACGGCGCTGTGGACATACTGAACTCAGTTTACGCGTAACCTAGGGAGCGGCTAGCCTCTCCCTTTTTTCGCGTTTAAAGAGCTGTTTTCTTAACGCTCTTTTCAAATTTCACCCGCGGAAGCATAACGGAATGCCCGCAGGTGACGCAGCGTATTCTGAAATCCATGCCCACGCGCTGTATCTCCCATTCTTTGCCGCCGCAGGGGTGGCTTTTTTTCATTTGCACAATCTGGCCAACCTGGTAATCGGTCACTGCTCATAATCCCCTTCGGCGGATCTGGTCATGCGGAGCACCATCGGCTTGTTTTCCTCTAAGCCGCGCGTGATGCTGTTATAAATAACTCGGATAGTGTCAGACTTAATGTTAAGCGGCTTGATTTTTTTGAAGTAATAGATCACTGTTTTGTCTGTTTCCCGCTTTACTTCCGCCGCGCCGCGCACGAGCAGGCTTAATTCGCGGTCATTGTCTTTTGTGGGCAGAAAGCGCTCGCTGTATACCGGCGATTCGTCGTCTATACCGGTAATAACGCCCGTGTCACGGTAGACTCCGATGCGTTTCGCCCTAATGTCATCCAGCCCGTTCACCTCGGAGTCATAGGCGTATACCGTTACGTCCACGCTGTTCTCAGATTCGCCGAGGCTCGCGTCCCCGTTATGTCTCCGTTTTCCGATTAAATAGCGCGCCGCCAAGCCCAGCGCGGCGATAAAAATAAACGCGCCCGCCAGTAAGAATACGGATACCAGCGACATCAAGCCCACCCCTTCAGATTATGTAATAAAAATACTTAACTGTCTATGTGATTAATATTATAATATAGAAGTCTTTAAAGGTAAAGCGGCCATTTGCTGGGTTGAAATTTTTGTTTTTTTTGGTACAATAAGATTGTTCAAAAAATATCAATTGAGGGGTACTCTATGAATACATATCCCGGAGATATTAAAATCTTCACCTGCAACGCCCACCCCATGCTGGCGAAGCAGATCGCCAAACGGCTGGGCGTGCTGCTGGGGCTGTCCGCGGTCACCAGATTTTCCGACGGCGAAATCTGTATGAAGATAGATGAAACTGTCCGCGGCGCGGATGTATTTATTATTCAGCCGACATGCCCGCCTGTCAATGAAAACCTCATGGAATTGCTTATAATGACAGACGCGCTGTCGCGCGCTTCCGCCGGGCGCATAACCGCTGTTATCCCCTACTACGGCTACGCTCGTCAGGATCGCAAGGCCCGCGCCAGAGAGCCCATCAGCGCGAAGCTGGTAGCCGATCTGATAGCGACCGCCGGGGCGGACAGGGTTCTGACAATGGATCTGCATTGTGAGCAAATTCAGGGATTTTTTAATATACCGATGGATCATCTGCGCGGAGTCGGCCTGTTTACCCAATATTATCAGAATACGATCAGCGACTTTTCCAATGTGACGCTTGTATCGCCGGATCTGGGCAGTGTCGGCAGGGCAAGGCTTTTGGCGTCGCGTTTGGACGTGCCGCTGGCGATCGTCGATAAACGCCGGCCAAAGGCCAATGTGTCTGAAATCATGAATATTATCGGCAATGTACAGGACAAGGTGACCATTCTTCTGGACGACATGATAGACACCGGAGGTTCCATTACAAACGCCGCCTACGCGCTGAAAGAAAAAGGGGCACTGAAGGTTATGGCCTGCTGTTCGCACGCGCTGCTCACCGGCCCGGCCATAAGCGTAATCGAGAAGTCCGCGATCGACGAACTCCTGATGCTGGACACAATCCCGCTGACTTCAGAGAAACGCGTTGACAAGATAAAAACGCTTTCCGTGGCCACCATTTTCGCCGACGCGATAAACCGCATTCACGACGGCATATCCATATCCACCCTGTTCGAGTGACGGCGGATAAAAACGCGAGGTAATATATGAGGCTGATTATTGGGCTGGGCAACCCGGAAAGAGAGTATAAGGGCACGCGTCATAATACCGGGTTTGAGGTGATTAACAAATTATCATATGACGCCCGGATTCCCGTAAACAAGTCCAGGATGCGCAGTCAGACCGGCGAGGGGTTTATCGGCGGCGAAAAGGTTATGTTCGTGAAACCTCAAACCTATATGAACGCCAGCGGCGAGGCGGTGCGCGATCTGCTCCGGTTTTATAAACTCTCGGCCGACGATATCATCGTTGTTTACGATGACTCAAGCCTGCCCGTCGGGCATATACGTGTGCGCAAGCAAGGCGGCGCGGGCGGGCATAACGGAGTAAAGAACATAATCTATCATCTGGAAACTGATGCCTTCCGCCGCGTGCGCGTAGGTATCGGCACAAAACCCCCCGGATGGATTTTGACCGATTATGTATTGAGCAGGTTCACCCGTGAGGAAGAAGCGGCTTTTATAGACGGGGTAACCAAAGCGGGGGAAGCCGTGCTTGAAATACTGGAGCGCGGTATTGACGCCGCTATGAATAAGTATAACCAATCGCTGAATAAAAATAACAATTCAGATAACGGCAAGAGGGATATATGAATAAGCTATTAAGCGTATTACAGGGCATTGACAGTTTTATAGATCTGGCCCGCGCTGTACACGATAAAAAAACACCTGTCTTGGCGACAGGTGTTATAGACTCACAGAAATGCCATGTATGTTCGGGCTTAATCGAGGCGTTGGACAGGCCAGCTCTGGTTATTACGCATTCCGAGCTGAAAGCCCGAGAGATTTACTCAGACCTGGGGTTCTTCCTGGGCGACGCGGTTAAGTTTTATCCGTCCAAGGATATTATTTTCTACTCCGCGGATATTAAAAGCGCGGATATTGTGCGTCAGCGTTTTTCTGTAATCAAATCGCTGCTGGACAATGAAAAGGTGTGCGTCGTACTCTCGGTTGAGGCGCTTTTTGACCGGCTGGCTCCGCCCGGAGTGTTTATGGAGAATATACTTACCCTGAGGCCGGGGGATATTTTAGATACAAATGAACTCTCCGGGCGTTTAGTACGTATGGGTTACGAACGGGTGGATCTGGTGGAAGCGCCAGGTCATTTTGCCGTACGCGGGGGGATTATCGATCTCTTCACCACAGTCTATGACAACGCTCTTCGCGTAGATTTCTTCGGCGATGAGATCGATAATATTAAACTGCTGGATACATATTCTCAGCGATCCATTGAAAAACTGCGGGAAGCCGTCGTCTATCCCATGCGCGAGCTGGTATACGACAGCTCGCGCTTGAAAACGACCCTCCAAAAAATCACGTCCGAGTTTAACCGGGCGTACGCGCGGCAGATCAAGACAAGCCCGGAATCCGCCGAGAATCTTAAACACACCATTCAGACTGTTATCGACAAACTGAACGGCGAGAGCGCGGTAACAGGAATAGACGGGTTTACGCAATACTTTTATCCGGACGGCGTCAGTCTGTTCCACTATTTCCCTACCGAGCCGCTTGTATTTTTTGACGAGCCGAACCGTATTTCCGAACACGCGGAAATCGTGCTGGCGGAGTTCACAGACAGTATTCAGAACCGTATCCTCGCGGGCAGGCTGCTGCCTTCTCAAACGGATATGGTCTTTTCGTACGCTCAAATCCTGAACCAGTCCGAATCCTTTGATCGCGTGCTTTTTACATCACTCCCCCAAGCTATCAGAGGGATTACTGTACGATCAATATCCACTTTCACGGTGAAATCGCAATCGGTCTTCCAATACGCGTATCTTCGCGATGAACTTCAAGTCTGGCGGGACGGCGGCTATCAGGTGTTAATGCTGGCCGGCGGCAAGTTTCAGGCGCAGAAACTGGCGGAAGAAATAACGGAGATGGGTTTTTCCTCACGATATTGCGAAACTCAGGAGACCCTGAATCTGGACGCCGGTATAATTACCGTTACCAGGGGTTCACTAAAATCCGGATTTGAGTATCCGGTAAACAGATTGGCAATCGTTTCCGTTACGGCGCAGACCGGGGAGAAACGCAAAAAGCGCGTAACCAAGCAGAAAGCCAGTAAAATAGAGAGTTTCACCGATCTGCGTGTCGGGGATTATGTGGTGCATGATAACCATGGCATCGGGATATACGAAGGTATCGAACAGATTACAGTCGATAACGTGAGCCGCGATTACCTTAAACTCTCCTACTCGGACGGCGGGAAGCTGTATGTTCAGACCAACCAGATGGACATGATTCAGAAATACATCGGCGGGGAAGGCGTTAAGGCGCGGCTAAATAAACTGGGCGGCACGGAATGGGGCAAGGCCAAGAACAAAGCCCGCAAGGCGGTCGCCGTACTGGCGAAGGATCTGGTGGCGCTCTACGCGAAACGTCAGGACGCGAAAGGGTTTGCTTACGCGGAGGATTCTGTATGGCAAAGGGAATTTGAAGACACATTCCCGTTTCAGGAAACCGAGGATCAACTGCTGGCTATAGATGACGTTAAACGGGATATGGAGCAGGGCAGGGTGATGGACCGCTTAATCTGCGGCGATGTCGGGTACGGAAAGACGGAAGTGGCTATACGCGCCGCGTTCAAGACTGTGGAGGATAACCGTCAGGTAGCGTATCTGGCCCCTACGACAATACTGGCGCAGCAGCATTTCAACACCTTCCGGCAGCGCATGGGCGCGTTTCCCATAAATATAGAGATGCTGTCGCGATTCAGGTCGCCGAAAGAGATGCGGGAAACACTGTCGCGCCTCCAAAGCGGGGCGTGCGACATTGTCATAGGCACTCACCGCCTGCTGTCGTCCGACGTGCGGTTTAAAAACCTGGGGCTTATCATTGTGGACGAGGAACAGCGGTTCGGAGTCACGCATAAGGAAAAATTGAAAAAGCTGCGTGAAAACGTGAACGTGTTGACACTTACAGCCACGCCCATACCCCGCACGCTGCACATGAGCCTGACCGGCATACGGGATATGAGCGTTCTGGAAGAACCGCCGCAGGAACGCCAGCCCATACAGACATATGTGATGGAGTATAATCCTGAATTCGTGCGAGACGCCATAAACCGCGAATTGGCCCGGGGCGGGCAGGTTTATTATCTGCACAACAGGGTGCAGAATATCTCGGAGGAAGCCACGCGGGTTTCCAAGCTCGTACCGCGCGCGAATATCGCGTACGCCCACGGACAGATGGCTAAACACGAGCTGGAAAACATTATGCTGGATTTTATTGAGGGTTCGGTTAATGTGCTGGTCTGCACAACCATTATAGAAACCGGCCTGGATATCCCCAATGTCAACACAATCATTATACAGAACGCGGATTATATGGGCTTGAGCCAGCTTTATCAGCTTCGCGGGCGCGTGGGGCGCTCCAACCGGCTCGCGTACGCCTATCTGATGTACCGGCGGGATAAAGTGCTGGCCGAGGCGGCGGAGAAACGGCTGCAAACCATACGCGAGTTCACGGAGTTCGGCTCCGGATTTAAGATAGCCATGCGCGACCTGGAGATCCGCGGCGCGGGCAACCTGCTGGGCGCGGAGCAGCACGGGCATATGGATTCCGTCGGATATGACATGTACTGCAAACTGCTGTCGCAGGCTGTGTCGGAACTTACGGGTGTATCGAAAAAGGACGAATTTGAGACATTTATTGACATTCCCATTAACGCGTTTATACCCTCCACATATATTGCCAATGAAGAGCAGAAGCTGGAGATCTATAAAAAGATATCCTTAATCTCCTCACAGCGCGACTATTATGATATTCAGGAGGAGATAGAGGACAGATACGGGCAAATGCCGGCCAGTACGGCCAATCTCCTGTCTGTCGCCATACTGAAGGGAGCCGCCCACGACGCCGGGGTAATCAGCATCGTTAAAAAGAATAAAAGTATAGTAATAACCTTCAAACCCGACGCGCCTGTGGACCCGGTCAGGATGGCGCGAATAGTCGGCGGGAACCGGCTGAAGCTGCTGTTTACGCAAGCCCCTAATCCATACATAACTTACCGGCTGGACAGTAATGATCTGACCGGCAGGCTGGATGAGATACGGGGCTGGCTGAATGAGATGACTATAAAAGAGACGCGAGTGAGTAAAGCGGAAAAAGCGTGAAAAACGCGCCCGGAGTTCGGCGTTTTGCCGGAATCTGGGCGCGTTTTGCCGTTTGTTGATTTAGTATTCCAAAATTCCTTAATATATGCTATACTAATTTGTGAAAAAGGCCCGCCGAAATGGCGGGTCTAGTCTATAGGGGATTACTTTATGACAAAGTTAGTGGCAATGATATAGTCAGGCGCAGTGATCGGTTTTATCAGGGGGGGATAAATATGTTTACCACGGCGGTGGTTGAGGACGAATATTGGGCGATGCAGGCGATTTTAAGCGCTTTTTCCTGGGAAAAATACGGCTTTGAGGTGATCATTCAGAGCAATGACTCCCAAGCCGCGCTGGAGCAAATACTAAAACGGAAGCCAAATGTTGTTATAACCGATGTTTGTATGCCGGCGCTGGATGGATTTGGATTAATGAAGCGGATAAAAGAGGCCGGGCTTAACTGTGAGTTTATTATAATTAGCGGATACTCCGAGTTTGAATACGCAAAACGCGCCATCAGTATGCGCGTATTCGATTATGTCGTAAAGCCAGTTGATTCCGAGGACGCGGATAATCTTCTTGAACGGCTGCGGGATTTTTTGAACCGGTCTGCCATTGATTTTTCATCGGCCCCGTCCGTAAAAAATGAACAATTTCAGAAAATGCTGGACTACATTCATCTCAATTTTGCCGAATTGATGCACATTACCAAATTATCGAAAAAATTCTTTATTAATACCAGTTATTGCTGTAAATTATTTGAACAAACATTCGACATGAATTTCACAGCGTATGTTAAAGATGTTCGAATGAAAAACGCGAAACGTTTTTTACAAGAAGGAAAATCCGTAAAAGAAACAGCTCAATTGACCGGTTACACCGATTATTTTTATTTTATAAAGGCTTACAAAAAGTATTATGGGGTAACACCTTCAGAGTTCCGAAAAATGAATTGACTTCAGGGGAGGAGGTCAGGTCTGAATGAGCCTCAAAAGAAAAATCAGCTTATTCGTTTTACTTTTTACTTTGTTATTTTCCTTGGTAATATCTGTTTTTTATGTAAAGATTATAGACAGTGCCAAAAAGGAAAATACAGCAATGATTAGCTCGTATGCCGAAAAAATGAGCGATTTTTTTTCCGGTCAATTGGCGACGATTATTTATAGAGGCATCGCCATGAGTAGTCAGGATCAGGTTATAGAGATATTTCTGCGGCGTGCTGAAAACGAAAACTTGACAACCGTCGACCCTGTTCCTATCAGCGGTGTGGACTCACTTGCGGATCTTGACGGCAATATTATCGACGTTATCATGATCGACGCCGATGGCAAACCCTTTTACAGCCGTAATGGGGTAGATTTAAACGTACATAATGAATTGTGGTCGGAATCCATTTTCACGCGCAAGGAAATTCAAGGAGCTTTTTTTGATATACCAGACCTTGCGCAATACGCGTTTCTGCGCAGCGGGCCGACATTTCTATACGCTATTGATGTTTACCAGCCTGGTTACGCGGAGAGTCCGCGCAGACGGCTGGGTAGCTTGGTTTTTTTGTGCGGCCTAACATCTGTTTCATCCCTTGTTTTAGACGTGGATAACCTTGGCGTCGAGATCTTTAATGCAAATGGCGCAAAACTTCTCTCCAACTATGGAGTTACGAAAGAAACCGGAAAAATATACTCTCATTTTGACAATAGCATTCGATATACAGGATGGAATCTGCGCGTATCCGTCAGAAATGAACCCCCTTTTCCGTGGAATAGTCCATTCATCTTTTTCCCTTTGGTTATCATTTCCTTATCCGCGCTGGTTGTGTTCGGCGTGTTTGCCATTGTACATGAATCTGTTCAAAAACCTGTCGCCTTATTGATTGATGAACTGGATCTCAGAAACGACAAACGCGGAACATTGAGGGTTTCAGAGACAGGCGGTCCGGAAATCGGGCGTATCGCCCGTCATATCAATCGACTGATGGAATATCAGGACTCTTTAATAGACAGAGATCTCAAAAACACCCAGAAAGTATTTGAACTGAAGATGTATGTTCAGCAGGCGGAATTAGCAGCGTTGCGTTCTCAAATTAATCCGCATTTTTTATATAATTCGTTAGAATGTGTTCGGGGTATGGCGGTGGCTTTCAAAGCAAAACCTATTGAGAATATTATGGTCGCCCTAGGCCGTGTTCTTCGATACTCCATCAAGGGCCGTAACATTGTGACGGTTTCGGAAGAGCTGAAAATAATACAGGAGTATTTCAGTATAATAAAATATCGCTTTTCCGACAGGTTTCAGATGCATATGGATATTGCCCCAGAATTGACGCGCGCGAAAATTCCTAAAATGATATTACAACCTATTTTTGAAAACGCCGTCACTCATGGGCTTGCGGATAAACACAACGGAAATGTATGGATAAGCGGACGCCTGGACAGTTCCCGCCTTATCTTTACAGTCAAAGACGACGGCTGTTCCGTGACGGAAGAAAAATTGTCTGAACTTCGCGGTATCTTGGAAAGTAAATCGGTTACGGTTCAGACGGAAAGCATTGGATTGTTAAATACACACAGGCATATTCAAAACATGTACGGTGAAGCGTTTGGGCTTGCAATTAGCAATTATGAAGGCAAAGGATTTTTGGTGGAAATCAACCTGCCCTTCTATACCGATGGAAATATTGAGACGCAGTCCGCGGATTAAAACAAAAATAAAGCGCCCTCCATTTTTTTATTGGCTATTTTTTATATAAAAAGCGTAACCAAGACATATAAAAGCAAAACCACGACATGTTTTTTTAGTTGCTTTGCTTTTATAATATACATATTCTCTGCATAGCGCTTGCCGCTTGCGGGGTAATTTGGATTAGGGAGGAAAACAATGGCTGAAAGCTATACCGGATTTTTGCGTACAAAAGGGCATGACATTGTTGATGAAGACGGAAAAAAATTTTATCCTATCGGGTTCGGTGTTGGCGGCGCTATTTATCCTGAAGGATATATGTGGCAGATGTTTGGAGGGCCTGTAAATGAGCAAAAAACCTGCGAAGGTCCTTCATACATGTATGCTAAACTTGTCGAATTGGCCGGCGAGGAAGCGGCGAAAAATTTCTGGGACGCTTATCGCGCTAATTGGTGTTCAGAAACCGACATCGCCAGTTTTGCCGAATGGGGCGCTAATCACATCAGATTACCTCTGACATATAAAACCTTTATGACTCCGGAGGGAGAATGGATAGAGGAAGGTTTTGCTGAAATACAGAAATTTGTGGATTGGTGCAAAAAATATGGGCTCTATGTGATTCTGGATCTACACGCGGCGCCAGGCGGACAGAATCCTTGGCATTTCTGCGACGCGCTGGGAGAAGCGCTTCTGTGGACACAGCCGGAGCAATACTGGCCGCTTACAATAACCGTATGGAAGGAAATTGCCAGACGTTATAAAGACGAGCCATTTGTTTTAGGCTATGATCTTTTAAATGAACCTCTGCTTCCCGGCGGGCATGGGATTAATGAGTTGTGGGAGATTCAAGAGTTAATTACAAAGGCCATCCGTGAAATAGATCAGAATCATATTGTATTTATTGAGGGCGACGTATACGCCACAATTTTTAGGAATGTGTCCGTGTTCGACAGCAATATGGCGTTTTCCTATCATCTGTATCGTTATAACGGCCCCAATGTTACAAAAGCCGATATTCAACCATATCTGGATCTGAGAAACCGGACCAACTGCCCGTTATGGAACGGTGAAACCGGCGATCATCACGCCGGTTGGTGGAATAACGACCTGGAACTGCACAAACAGTTTAATATTGGTATCGCCATGTGGACGCATAAAAAAATTGTCACCTCCAACCAGCCTTATGTGGTCGAGCTTGCGGCTGGATTTGACAAAGTGATCGCGTTTGAAACCGGCCGAGGGTCGAAAATAGATTCAAAGCTGGCCGAAGACGCCATGATGCGCCAGGCGGAGGCAATGAAAAGTGAAAATTGCCTGTTTCAGCCTCTATTCCTGAAAGGGTTCGGCTGGATCGAAAAAAAAAACTGACTGACACTTACCTCGATCCGGACGCGCCGATAAATACCCGCGTTAAAGACTTGCTGGCAAGAATGACTCTAGCTGAAAAGGTAAGCCAGCTTGGCAACAGTTGTGACGGTATTGAACGCCTGAAACTGCCCGCGTTTCGTGACGGCGAGGTCGAGCACGGCGCAGCCGTAATCGGAAATCAAGATCCCGCCGTAGGTGCGGCGACAGTATTTCCGCAGGCCATAGCCATGGCGGCTACTTTTGATAATGATCTGGTGCGGGCGGTCGCTGAAGCGATCTCAGATGAGGTGCGGGCGAAATATGAGCAGGGGTTTATGGGACTGGCCTTTTGCAGCCCTGTTATTGATCTGGCTAGGGATCCGCGCTGGGGCAGGGTGCAGGAATGCTTCGGCGAGGATCCGTTGCTAGCCGCCGTTTTAGGCGCGGCCTTTATACGCGGCTTATCTGGCGAAAACAAAAAATATTTAAAATGCGTCGCCGGTCCTAAGCACTTAACGGCCAACAGTTGTGAAGAAACCCGTCGCGATGGAAATATTACGGTGGATCAAAGATCTTTTTGGGATTACTATATCCGCCCCTTTGAAAAATGCTTCGAGATATATCCTTATAATACGATTATGCCGGCATACAACGGCGTTAATGGTATGCCTGGAGCGGCCAACAGGTGGCTTTTGAATGATGTTCTGCGGGATATGATTGGATTCAGCGGCTATGTGCTATCTGACGGCTTGGCGGTATATGATTTATATCGAGCTCACCATATTGTGTCTTCCATGGAGGAAGCGGCGGCGTTATCCCTTATGTCCGGATGCGACGTTTCAAACGGGAAAGGATTAAAAGAATACGGCTTGGAGGCCGTTGAACAAGGCCTTATCCCCGAACATGTCGTTGACATCGCGGCCTCGCGGGCGCTGAAAGCCCGTTTTCAGCTCGGTCTGCTGGATCCCGAAGAAGAACGGCCATATAAGGATGTGCCTGTCGAATGCGTATGCGGCGAAAAACACCTGAGCTTGTCTTTTCAAACAGCGCTGGAGAGCATAGTGCTCCTGAAAAATAACGGCATTCTCCCTTTGAAAAAGAAAAGGCCGAGGATATTGTTAACAGGCAATTTTGCCGACAGTGATTATTTGGGTACGTACAGTGGCATACCCGTTCATGTGGTCACAGCGAAGGAAGGTGTGCTAAAACAACTGGGGGACGGAGCTGAGCTTCGCTGCCATCCCATTCTGACCGCTGATTTCGCGCCCGCGCTCATTCCTTCTAAGTGTTTCTCCACAGCGAGCGGCCGGCCCGGCGTTACCGCGGAATTCTTTGAGAGCCGGCATCTTCTGGGTAAGCCTATCCAGACAACAATATATCCGGATATCAATTTTGACTGGCGATTCACATGCCCCATTGAAGGCCGTGAAGGAGAAACGCCTTGGGGCGTGCGCTTCTCCGGGACTATAAACGCCCCCGAATCAAAAACGATTAAGCTGTATGTCAATTCAGACAATGGCGTGAGGCTATCGATCGCCGGATATTTGCTTATTGACGAATGGGGAGGCGCCCCCCCAAGGACATTAACCGCCGATTTTAGTTTTGAAAAGGGTAAGTCTTATAATTTTACGCTGGAACGCGGCGCGCAGGGTGAAGGCTGTCGCGTAGCGCTGGGCTGGGATTATGTGGACAGCGGTGAATTCGCCGAGACAATGCGGTTTGCCGGAGAGGCGGACTATATAATAGCTTGTCTGGGAACAGGGAAAGGCATTGAGGATGAAGCGGTAGATCGGCATGACATAACTCTGCCCGTTCATCAGGAATCCTTGCTGAAAGCCTTGTACAGTCAGAACCCCAATATCATAGCGGTATTATTCAGCGGAGGTCCCGTTACCTCTATTTGGGCGGATGAGCATTTGCCGGCTGTTTTGCAGGCTTGGTACGCCGGCGATCAAGGCGGTCGGGCGTTGGCTAAAATACTAATCGGCGAACACAGTCCGTCGGGCAGGATGCCAGTAACAGTTTACCGTGATTCAGACAGCTTGCCCTCTATTAACACTTATGACATTATCAGCAATAAAATGACTTATATGTACTATGAAAAGGCAGTGCTTTATCCCTTCGGCCATGGACTGAGTTATACGGCGTTCAGATATACGGAACTGGAGAGCGATAAATCTATTTATGAGGAAACGGATACGGCGCGCCTGTCTGTCACTATTGAAAACACCGGAGATATGGCTTCTGATGAAGTTGTACAGTTTTACGCGCGCGCAGCCAATCCCGCCGTTCCGATGCCGCGCCGCCAGTTGATCGCGTTTAAGCGCGTCAGTGTTCCGCCGCGCGAATCCGTCAGAGTCCATGTTTTCTTCCTGATTCGAGATTTGTTTTACTACAATATCTATGAAAAACGCAGGACGCTTTTAAAAGGCAGGTATTCCATCGTGGCCGGCGCAAGCGGCGAGGATATCCGCGCCGAGATATCCGTAACCTGCGGATAATCCGTAGAACAGCGGCAAGACAAGAAGGGCGGGGTGTGTATGAGCGGTTCTGCCGCGAGGCTGGGTTCAAAAGACAGACTTACGTTTTCAAAGAGCTGGGAAAGATATAAATATATTTACCTGCTTCTTTTGCCCGGCGTCATCTATCTGATTATATTCAAATACCTGCCTATGTACGGCTTGATTATCGCTTTTCAGGAATTCACCATATTCAGCGGGGTATTTCAAAGCGCATGGGCCGGGTTAGAGAATTTTTCAAGAATGATGTCCTCCCGCATGTTCTGGCAGGCGTTCTGGAATACGATTAGGATTAGCGTGTTGAGGCTGATTTTTGTCTTTCCAGCTCCCGTACTTTTTTCATTGTTGTTGAATGAGTTACCTTTTAAACGATTCCGACGATTTACACAAACAATTTCTTACCTGCCCCATTTTATATCATGGATTATTATCGCCGGCATACTGGATGTGTTTGTGAACCCGGGCAACGGCGTTATTATGCTCGCTATTCAAAAAATCGGGCTGGCGCCGCCTAATGTCATCAGCAGCAACACGTGGTTTGTTCCCATGCTCATCGTTACGGATATTTACAAAACCATGGGGTACAGCGCGATTGTGTATCTTGCCGCAATATCAAGTATTGATCCCGGGCTGTATGAGGCTGCGATCATTGACGGAGCGAGCCGGTTTCGTTTGGTATGGCATATTACGCTTCCGTCCATCTTGCCTGTTATATGCATCATGTTTATCTTTAACATCGGTTCCATTATGGAAGGCGGTTTCAACCAGATTTTTGTTTTGTATAATCCTCTTGTGTACAGAACCGCGGATATCATTGACACTTTTATATACCGCATGGGTATACTGACCGCGGATTACAGCCTGGGCGCGGCGGCGCAGTTTTTTAAGTCCATAATAGGAATGCTGCTTGTTATAGGCTCAAATTACGGGGTGAGACTGTTCAAGCAATCCGGATTGTGGTAAGGAGGAAGCGGCATGAGGCAATTCTTCGAGAAGCGTATACGGCCAGGCCTGCTGTTTGATATTTTTAATGTGATGTTTTTTATCATTTTATCCATTGTATTTCTGGCGCCGTTTATACATATTCTCATGTATTCTGTCAGTGACATCTCCCATTACAGCACGGCCGGGCTGTTCCTGCTGCCAAGGGGCTTTGATCCCGCTATATACGAAGCGCTACTGCTAAAAGGCATACGCATTCCCAACGCGCTTTTAACTTCTTTGTTTGTAGCGATATCCGGCACATTCCTTGGGGTTCTTATTTCCTCAATGTTAGCCTACGCTATTACCAAACCGTTTAAGGGTCGCGGGGTGTTGGTGGTTTTGATCTTTTTCACCATGATGTTCAGCGGCGGCATGGTTCCGACATGGCTGGTGGTGCGCGGACTTGGGCTGCTCGATTCGCGGTGTGCGCTGGTTCTGCCGGGTATGGTTACCGGTTTTTATGTCTTTATACTTCGCAATTTTATACAAATGTTACCGGAAGGCTTGGAAGAATCGGTTTTAATTGACGGAGGCAGTTATCTGACAGTGTTTTTTAAGATTGTTCTGCCTCTCTCTAAACCGGTCATAGCGACGGTTGCGCTCATGACCGCTGTTGGTTATTGGAATGATTATTTTTCAAGTATCATCTATCTGTTTGATACTCAAAAATGGCCGTTAGCCACACTAATCCGCGATCTGATTAACCGTTCCCAGCTTTCCGTGATGGAAGGGGGGGTAGTTGTCGGCCTGGATGTAAATCGTCTGGACAATGTCAAAATCAAGTCAGCCACCATGGTCATTTCAATGATTCCGGTATTGATCGCCTATCCGTTCGCGCAAAAATATTTTGAGCGAGGTATGATCATTGGCGCTATCAAAGGTTGACTCATCTTTAGATTGGAGGAAAAAAATGAAACGCATACTATCCGTGTTATCAACCGCGTCGCTAATCGCCGCCATGCTGTCCGGCTGCGGAAATTCCGCCGGAACACAGACGCCGGCCAGCGCGAGCGCTTCCCAGACCGCCGAAGCCGCGAAGCCGGCAGATGCAAGTGAGGCGTCGGAAAGCAACGCCGAGGCTCCTGCCGATTCGCGGCCGCATATTAAGCTGACCGCGCCGAGTTTTCCATCCGGTGCTGGAGCGGACAGTTATATTGAGAAATGGCTGGAGGATAAGTTCAATATTGACTTGGAAATTGTCGCGCTGCCAAGCGACCAGGACGACAGAGGCACACAGATTAACCTTATGATGTCTGATCAGAATCTTATGCCCGATATCATCTGGTTTGATTCAAAAAACGCCAAGGAATATGAGCAGTGGAGAGATAACGGAATGCTGGTGGATCTATACCCTCTGATTAAAGAATACGGCCAGGATCTTGTGACACATTACGCTGACACAGATCAATTAACAGCGTTATTCTCTACATATGAAAAGGGTAAGATGTACCGGCTGATCGCGGACGTAAGTGAACCCGGGTCTACCAGTACAATCGTACGGGCTGACTGGATGAAAAATTTCGGCATTGATTCTATCTCTACAATTGATGAATATGTCGATTACCTGCGCAAATGCGTTAAAGAAGATCCTGACGGAGACGGTCAAGCTAATACTGTGGGGCTGACCGGGCCTGTTTGGGAAGATATGATGGCTTTGTACCCGTTTTGGGGAGCGTATGGGGTATATCCCGAAGAATGGTTTATACAGCCGGATGGTTCTATCAAGTACGGTATGCTGCTTCCGGAGACCAAGGAAGCCCTTGCCGCCATCAGCGCGGCGTATCAGGAAGGCTTGATAGACTCCAACCTGATAACTAACGCCAAGGATTTTCACGCTGAACTGTGGCCTGAAGGTAAGTCCTCCTCGTTCTATACATGGTCATATTTCCTGACACCCGGCTACGCGCCTGGGACTGACTTCAAAAATAAAAATCCCAGCGGGGAGTATATTCGTATCGAGCCGGTTTCTGGGCCTAATGGTTTTAAAAGCGATCGGCCCTCCGATCCGTTTGGTTCGGGATATATAGCGATAACAAGCAAATGCGCGGATCCCGTGGCCGCGTTCCGCCTCTTGAATGGCATAGAGGAACCGCTGACATCCATTATGATTAAAAATGGTGAAGCCGGCGTTGATTATAACATGGTAGAAGGCAATATTGAACTGCTGACCGACAAAGAGGCTCAAGACGCTAAAGGAATTGGCATTCTCACATTATTTATGGAACGTAAGGACAAGTATAACATTGAAATCGGCATCGAGGGGAACGAACGATTTGCGGCGGGGCAGGAGGCTTCCACGCCTTTGAGAGAAAAAAT
>JAISZF010000008.1 GCA_031269415.1 Clostridiales bacterium | reverse complement strand
TCTCCCCATTAAAGTCAGCGGTGAATTTTATTCCATCGTACATTGGCAGACTGAAGGAACCCCAAATCCATAAAATGCTGTCGCGTTCAGCTATTGAGCAAATATTGAGGCGAGGTTCGAGATTCTCGAAAAGAGTTTCTCCAAAATAAAACCCGTACTTTCCATCAATATTTCTTAACTCAAGCAAACCATGTTTAAGCTTGAGCAGATAGTATCTGAACCAATAATTTAATCTTTTCGCTGATTTAATTAACCCATCGTCAACATACGTGAGTGTTTCGGAAATGACGTTTAAAATTTCCTCTGTTTCTGTATCGTCATCTCCATCATAAAACTGATCTGACAAATTATCCTGAAGTTCGTGGATAATCAAATACTGCGTGTATTCAGACACTTCACCGCGTTGCGCTAACGCGTAATCAACCAGGAATTTGCCTAATAATCCCTTTCTGGTCTTCCAAGCCGCGACCGGACGTTTGCCGCCTGTGGCGGCCCCCCCCGTCCTGTAAAGGTAAGCTGGTTCTTTTATAACGCCGTATTTCATTTTATTAAGCAATACTTTATGAGTAAACTCCGCGTCTTCGCAGTAGCTCAGGCGCGTGTCGAAAGACAGGCCGGCAAGCGCGCTTGTGCGGAAGACGGCGCTGCACGCGCTGAATTGTACATAATCAAAGTCTTTATTTATATCAACAATTCTGGTTTTATCGAACCTATAGTTAGCGGAGGCTGTTTGCTTAGTATCTTCACCCTGGTTAAAATACTGAATCGGGAAAGCGGCGACGTCTACTTCTGCACCCTGTTTTTCAAAGAATTTTACGCCGGTTTCCAGAAATTGCGGAGGTAATTTGTCGTCCGCGTCAAGGAAAGCGGTATATTTTCCCATAGCTAACCTCAACCCGCTGTTTCTTGCCGCGCTTACTCCCTGTCTGTCCTGTTCGATATAACAAACATTATATGGATATTTTTTTACGTATTCCCGGCATATCTCCAGGGTTGAATCGTCACTGCCATCATTGACCAGAATAATTTGAATGTTCACGAAAAAATCCAATGTTTGCGCTTTTAGGCTATCAATGGCTTCTTTGAGAAAGTCGCTTCCATTATAAATAGGTATTATTACACTGACCTTGTAAAACGATCTGGGCGCTATTTTATTAAAGCAAATATCATCCCCAACGCGGCTGATTTCATAATTTCCATTCCTGCCGCTTTCAGGCGTAATAATTTCGGAAACAGGCTGCCCGTTTTGATTAAACGTCACCCGCACGCTGTTATCCGCAAGTTTCAGCTTAGCGGAAAATTCAGCTTTAGGCCAAAGCTTGTCCGCGTTGGTATTTTCAACAGGCCTGATGATAAAATCGTAATATTCGGCTTCCGTGTCCAGTGTAAAATCCTCTTTAGGGTCTATATCGCGGCTGTAATGATACAGACCTTTTATTTCCATATCCTCAAAATAATTTTGAACGCTAATAAGCTCGACAGAAGGAGTAATCCTGCTATCCATAAACTGTTCAAGAATATACTTGTATAAGCTCAGAACATCCGGCGCCGAGCCAATAACCGGTGCCAACAGAGCTTCGTCCAGGCGCTTCTCTATCGTGTTCCTTAAAAAAAACGGCAATTCACCGTATAATTCGATACTGTTCTCCGCTAAGCGTTCCAGTACAAATGTGGGGAATTCAACATTCTTCTCCGCGTAATATTTTACGGTTGCCAACATTCCGTAATAGCCTGTCGTCATGATTATCTTATAGACAGCCTCGGGAAAAAACCATGCGCCCGAACCGGCGGTTAGCGCCTCAATAAACGAGCCGCTTATAAACGCGAAGCCCCTGTCTGTCAATGGCATGTTACGGTCTTTATCAAAAGCCGCTACGCCGCCGCACGGCAACTCACCAAAATCCGTTTCTTCAGGCTGTTCGGGTTTTACAACAGTTGCGAATACGACTTTGCACTCATCTTTATTTTCATCAAAAAAGTAGCAAATATATTCTAAATAATACGGATCAATTGTATCCCCCTCAAATATTGGGGCTACTATATCGCATCCAGATTCGGTAATGGCGCGTTCAAGCTCTTCAATGAAAGACTCAGTGAATGTAAACAAATATTTCATATTGGAACGAGGCATATCTTCTTTTTCAAATATTGGCTTGCCATGCTTACTGGATTGTTTGTATAAATCGTTAAAAACAAAAAGAAAATATGTTTCATCAAATATGGATGAATTCTCAAGGCTCGAAAGGGTTTTATCAAAGGCGTTTGAATCAGCTTGACAGAATATAACCGCGCAAATTTTATACATTCTATATATCCCACCCATATCAACGTGTTATAACACTTAATCGCTTTATCGTAGTTAAGGCTCAGAAAAATCTTACTATTATTCTTCTAAAAATTAACGAAATTACCAAAAGACCAAAAACAATCTGAAGCACCAGTCGCTTTTGACGTTTAGGTATATCCAAGATCTCCGCGCGTAATTCGTCTATGGTTGGCAATTGATCGCCGCAATTAGCCAAAAATCTGTCAAAATACCGGGCGGCTTTCCTCGGAACTTGACGGATCATTTTTGCCGCCAAGTTTAACGAGGCGTCACTACCAATTTCAGGCTGTATTAATTCCAAATTTGTAATCTTAAGCAGGTTATTTTCGCATACAATTATATCGTCCATTTCGAGGCTTTCAAACATCAATGGCAGGCTTAATCCCTGTAGATGCTCCGTTATGTCACATATTTGTAATAAATAATCATTAAGCGTTTCGATGGTTATGTTATATTTCAAACGCTCAGAAAGCCTTTCGCCCTCCACATATTCTTTTTCGATTACGATATCGTATTCATCATTTGATGTGACGGACAGTACATTTTGAAGGTTAATGTGGGGGTGAGCGGCTAACGTCTCGTAGAAATCATAATTTTCATTCTTAATGGTATACTTTATCGGACTATGCTGTGAAGTGAAATCATTATTGTCTGCTTCAGGCTGCTCAGCGTCGATATAATCCCAATTAATTTCAGGCTCAAGCCGTCGTTGGTTTTTATCTTTATTCCAAGCTTGACGTTTGTTACAAAAGGGGCACTTATCGTCAAAAGCGGGGAGCAGCATCTCTGAAACCGTGCGGTATATGCCTTTCTCAACCTCGCCCTTTTGGGCGGTTATCATTCGGCCTAACAACGCGTTTGCCTTGTCCTGAGTTTTCTCTTGTTGACTTTCTGTTACATTGTAGGCAAAAATACGAGACCGCTGTTTTATAGACTCCCGTGCCTCAAACAGTAGATAACGCCAGCCACTGTCTTCCCCGCAGTTATAGCATGTAAAGCGGTAGGGGATTCTTTTTGTCATGAGCGAAGAGTACTGCCGCTGTCTTCTTGAGAAAGACAATATATTCATACGCACCTCTGTTAATCAGATAAAAAGGGAGACTTTTCAGTCTCCCTCCCTGCCTTTGGGAAGGCATTGTATAGAATCGTAAACCAATATTTCAAGCTTAGTCTTTACTATTTCTATGTATTAATAGATAGTATTCTCGTCATAGAATACCAAAAGCTCATCGGGATTCGCTAAATCTACAACGACGCCATTGGCATTGGACTCAGCTTTAACCTCTTCAAGCGACTGCCCAAAACTGGCGTTTTTACTGAAATCCGTAAAATGCGTGCCGCCTTGATCGCCAATATAAATCGGTTGAGCGTTAAGCCAGAGTTCCCGCAAATGAGCCAACACTTTCGCACGGTAATCTTGATTAGTAGCAAGCCATTCTGTCTTAAAGGTAAAATGCGTGCCATCACCTTTATCAACCACAATTGTGCCATTAAGCGGCGCGCCGAACGCCGTACCCGCCGTTAACAGGGAAATCGCCACAGACAGCGGTATGGTCTTAACTAAAGCATTATTCAGCATTGATTTCTTACGCAAATTCTTTTTCAAATTCCTACCCTCCCGCTGCGCGTCAATCTAAAACGACTTGAATCTGATCCGCCGTGAATATATCATCCAAAAATCCTCTATACGTGCCGTCGGCCTGACTCTCCAAGGCGTACTCTTTACCGCCCGCGATGACTTTAAATTCATCCGACACGACTTTCAAACCCTTTGCGTCGGTTATCTCAACCATAATGAGCGTGAAATCATAACCGTCAGCCATTGTGGCATATACTTGCACTTCAGCTTCGTACTCAGAATCCGGAATAGGCGCAGGCGCAAGTCCTCCGCCGCTGCTGCTGCGACCGGGGGTTAACGGAGCAACCCATCCGTCAGGAGAAGACGGCACGGGCGTTACTGTCGGGGTAACCGAACCGCCGCTGGCTTTATCCCAAACTGTAAGCATTTCAGCCCTTGTCAGGAGATTGCCCACGCGTATCTCGTAACCGCCGGTTACGGCATAGCCCGCGATCAATCCCTTAACCTGCAATGCTTTAACATACGGCTTCAAACCGGCGCTGATAGACGCGTCGTCTAAAAATGTCGTATTTCCGGCCACAGGGGCAATACCAAAAGCCTTCGCGATCATGACTAATAATTCGCCGCGAGTCAGATAACTCTCGGGATATATCCTGTTGCTGGAATCAGGTGAGATAACGCCCGCCGCAACAAGTTTCTGGATAATATTCGCGTACCAAGCGCCGGATGAAACATCAGAAAATGTATTAGGAGCGGCAGCCGTATATTTGAAGTACTGATTTAATACGGACGCGAATTCCGCTTTCTTTATGTTGGCCTCTGGCCGAAAGGTTCCGTCTTCATAACCGACGACCAAACCGGCGTTTGACCATTTGTCTATGTACGATTGAGCCCAGTGACCGCTTGTGTCAGGAAAAACTCTGGCGTATACGGATACTGCCATAACCATTGATAAAGCAATGGTCAACACACCCGCAAAGCGTCCTTTCCAATTTCTCTTCTTCATGTAGTTAGTATCCTCCCTATACTCTGTTTTGTCACCTCCGCGGTCTTAACGCCAATTAAAGAAGCATCTCCCTCCCATAGCACATATAGTACAACCCTCGCCGGACAGCTAAACTCGCGAACCATTTTTTATCGCTTTTTTAATGGCGGAACTTTCCGACGGTTCCAGTGTCTCGTTATGTGTACCTCGAGACCGGTGATTCTATAAATTATGCTTTACGCATGTACACACACAAGATAATAGTTATAATACATCATTCTTCCAATTGTTGCAATAATTTTTTTTGTCCGCTGTCATAAAAAACCGAACTGTAACACTTCCGTAACATTTAAGGCATATCTTATTCTAAACCATTTGCCTGTCGAAAGCAATATTTATTATTTACAATTCAGCCTTTCGTTTATACAATTGGCAGCCATAAGCGCATCAGGAAAGGGAAGGGCAAGGGGGCGCGCGGCCCCACAATTCGCCCAGAGAAGAATAGTTTCCATTCGATTTTTGGAATATATGAGATTAACAGCTATCCCTGCGCCTCCAAATGCGCCGGTTCATCAGTTTCCGCAGGTTCATCGGCATCCGGCGGCAGTTCCTTCGTATACCCGCACTGCACATTGGAACACACAATCTTGCGGTTCTTCGTACCCTTTTCCACCAGATACCCGCCGCATTCCGGGCAGGTTTCCCCAGTCGGGCGGTTCCAAGTCATAAATCCGCACTCGGGGTTATGTTCGCAGCCATAATATTTACGTCCCTTGCGAGTCTTTTTGATCTGCACGCGGCCTCCGCATACGGGGCAGCTCACGCCCGCGTCCTCAAAAAAGGGCTTAGTGTTGCGGCATTCAGGAAAACCCGGGCAGGCCAGAAATTTCCCGAACCGCCCAAACTTTATCACCATATTGCGTCCGCAGTGTTCGCACTTGATATCTGTTTCCTCGTCCTCTACCTCTATTTCCCCTATGCGTTCCTCCGCTTGAGTGATCTTCTCGCTAAGCTGTTTATAAAAACCCCGCAGTATCTCTTTCCATTCCAGATCGCCGTCCTCCACCCTGTCCAGGCTTTCCTCCATTTTAGCGGTAAACTCTATATCAACGATATTCTCGAAATTCTGCGCCATTATACTGTTTACGATCTCGCCCAAATCGGTTGAATAGAACACTTTGTTCTCTTTGATCACATACCGCCTCTGTACAATATTGCTGATAGTGGACGCGTAGGTGCTGGGCCTGCCAATGCCCAATTCCTCCATGGTCTTAACCAGGCTCGCCTCGCTGTATCTCGGCGGCGGCTGTGTAAAATGCCGCTCGGGTTTCGGCGAAATCAGGGTCAGCGCTTGATCCGGCGTAAGCTCCGGCATCTTAACGTCCGCTTCCTTATCGCCCTCACCTTTATCATAAACGGCCAAATACCCTTTAAATTTCAGCAGCGAGCCGCTCGCGCGGAACACGTAAGCGCCCGCGCCAATCTTAACGGATATAACGGCGTATTCGGCGGAAGCCATCTGGCTGGCGATAAAACGCTCCCATATGAGCTTGTAGAGTTTATACTGTTCCTTTGAAAGCGAATCCTTAAGGCTGTCCGGCAAACGTTCCACATACGACGGCCTGATGGCTTCATGCGCGTCCTGAGCCCTGCCTCTGGTTTTATAGCGCGGGCGTTCGGCCGCCGCGTAAGGCTCCCCGAACATGGCGAGTATAGTGTTCTTCGCGCTTTCATACGCTTCATCCGCTACCCGCACGGAATCCGTACGGATATATGTTACCAGGCCCAGCGTGCCCGCTCCTTTAATGTCTACGCCTTCATACAACTGCTGGGCGATCATCATGGTTTTAGAGGTCGCGTAGCCCAATATCTTAGATGCTTCCTGCTGCAGCGTACTGGTCGTAAAGGGGGGAGACGGCTTTTTTACGCGCGAGCTGTTTTTCACCTCGCGCACAATCCAGGGAACCCCAGCGGTTTCATTTACGACTTTATCCGCGTCCTCGCCTGTTCTGAGTTCCTGTTTATTATTGTCACCGCTGTTGTACTTCGCGATAAGCTGGCCCTTTTCCGAGCCCAGTGTCACTTCCAGCGTCCAGTATTCCTCCGGGGTGAAGTTCTCTATCTCGTCGTCCCGATCGCAGATCATCTTCAGCGCCACGGACTGCACGCGGCCGGCGCTCAGCCCGCGTTTTACCTTTTTCCAGAGCAGCGGGCTTATCTTATAGCCCACGATGCGATCCAGCCCTCTGCGAGCCTGCTGGGCGTCCACAAGGTTCATGTCAATGTCGCGGGCTTCTTTTATCGACTTCCTTACGGCGGTTTTGGTAATTTCATTAAACGTTATGCGCATGGCTCTCTTATTGTCCAGTTTCAGCGCGTGCATCAAATGCCAGCTTATCGCCTCGCCCTCGCGATCCGGGTCTGTCGCCAGATATATCTTGTCGGCGTTCTTTACTTCCTTACGTAATTTGGACAGCACTTCGCCCTTGCCTCGGATGGTAATGTACTTGGGTTCAAAATCGTTTTCCACATTTATGCCCAGTTCACTCTTCGGGAGGTCACGCACATGCCCCACCGACGCTTCTATCTTATAGGCGCTGCCCAAAAATTTTTTGAGTGTTTTCGCTTTTGCGGGTGATTCCACTATTACGAGGTTCTTTGCCATAATATCCTCCAAACCGGGGATGTCAACGCGTTTTGCCGTATCGCTGCCCCGGCATTTTTAACAGGTAACCTTTCAATTCAAGCATTGTTAAGATGTAATTTACAGTTTGCGCGCTTAAACCGCATTTGTCAACAATGTTTTCAAAGCTTTCAGGCTGAAAAGCCATACAATCATAAACCACTTTTTCATCAGGCGCAAGATCCGCAGGATTATTTTGCTGAACATGTTCGTTTGTGTTTATATTCAGTATATGCAGTATGTCCTGATAAGATGTAACTATACCGGCGCCGTCGCGTATCAGCTCATTAGGCCCGTCGCTTAAACGGCTGTTGATGTTGCCTGGCACAGCCATTACTTCCCTGCCCTGCTCCAGCGCCTGGTTGACCGTTATAAGGGTTCCGCTGCGCCTGGCGGCCTCGGTCACAACCAGCACGTGCGACAGGCCGCTGATTATACGGTTACGCGCGGGGAAATAGCCCGCTTCGGGTTTGGCGCCCGGCGGGTACTCCGACAGCAAACAGCCGTGAAGCGAAATCTGCTTCATCAATTCGAGGTTTTCAGGAGGATAGCATATGTCCGGGCCGCAGCCCAGCACAGCGACGGTTAAGCCTCCCGCTTCTATCGCTCCTCTGTGCGCGTCGCTGTCTATGCCCCGTGCCATGCCGCTGACCACGACGATATTATTCTCCGCGAGTTTCCGGCTCAGTTCACGCGTTATAGCCCGTCCATAGTCCGAGCAATGCCTTGATCCTATTATACCCGCTTTTTTCAGGTTATCGTCCGGCAGACTGCCTCTGATATATAAAACTGCCGGCGGGTCATGGATTTGTTTAAGCAGTTCCGGGTAATCCCCGTCCGTCAATGTCATTATACGTATACGCCTTTTCTCAGACTCCTCCAGCACGCGTCTGGCCGCGCTCAGATCCCGGCTTTTAATAATAACCTCGGCGTTGGCTTCCGATACGCCGGGCACGGCGGCAAGCTCCTCATATGAGGCCCCATATACCTCTTCGGCCGATTCAAACTCCCCAAGCAGCGCGGCGTGTTTACGCGGCCCAATCCCTGTTATCAAACTCAGCCAAATTTTATATAGATCGCTGTTCAATGAATCCTCCCCTTGAAACTGTATTATTCTGCTTTTCGTTAGGAATATTCTATGCTATACTGCAATAAAGTCAAATTTTGCGGAATTATCTGTGGATTAACGGAGGAAATTTATGCTGGCGAAGGTTACAAGCGGCGCTATTCTGGGTATAGACGGTTATAAAGTGGACGTGGAGGTAGATATAAGCCAGGGTCTGCCGGCTTTTGACATTGTCGGCCTGCCGGACTCCGCCGTTAAAGAGTCAAAGGATCGCGTTCGCACCGCTATTAAGAACGCCGATTTTGTTTTCCCTATTAAACATATTACCGTAAATCTGGCGCCCGCCGATACCAAGAAAGCCGGTCCCTCGTTCGACCTGCCCATGGCGGTCGGCATATTGGTGTGCATGGATGTTATTCCCCACGAGGCTATCCGCGACATTGTATTTGTCGGCGAACTCTCGCTGGACGGAGGTCTGAGGCGGGTAAACGGCGTATTGCCCATTCTTCACGCGGCCTTTAAAAACGGCTGTAAAAAGGCGGTGCTGCCCGCCGATAACACGGAGGAAGGCGCGCTGGTATCCGGCATGGAAGTAATGGGCGTCAACAGCCTCCCCGAATTAATCGGGTATATGAATAAGCGCGAATGGCATCGCACGGTTGTAAACATCGACGAACTCTTCAGTGACGAACGCATGTATTATATACCGGATTTCTCCGATGTCAAGGGACAGGAGAGCGTAAAACGCGCGCTCACCATCGCGGCGGCGGGGTTTCATAATATTCTGCTTATCGGCCCGCCCGGCTCCGGCAAAACAATGATGGCAAAACGGCTGCCCGGTATACTGCCGGAGTTATCGCTGGAGGAAAGTCTTGAGATAACGAAGATATACAGCATCGCCGGGCTTTTGGACAATAAAAAAGCCCTGATAACGGCGCGTCCGTTTCGAGCGCCGCATCATACGGCCTCACATGTGTCCCTTGTCGGCGGCGGCAGAAACCCCATGCCCGGCGAGATCAGCCTAGCGCACAACGGGGTGCTGTTCCTGGATGAACTGCCGGAATTTCAGAAGCGTTCATTGGAGACATTAAGGCAGCCTTTGGAGGATCGTCAGGTAACGATCACGCGCGTCGGCGGCGTTCATACATATCCCAGCTTCTTTCTTCTGGCGGCTTCCATGAATCCATGCCCTTGCGGGTATTACGGCTCCTCAAATAAATGTCGCTGCACCCAACATGAAATTTCAAATTATCTTGGGAAAATTTCCGGCCCTCTCCTTGATCGCGTCGACATCCAGGCAGAGTCGCCCTTTGTGGACTACACCGCCCTGCAAAGCAGCCGTCCTTCCCTCTCCACAAAGGAGATCCGGGCGATCGTGATGGCCGCGGCGGCCTTTCAGCGTGAGCGGTACAAGAATGAACGCTTTGTTTTCAACGCTCAGTTAGGAAGCTCGGATATTGATCGATATTGTGCGATTGACAATGCCGGCCGCGCGCTGCTGCGCCAGGCGTTCGAGAAGATGGGGCTTTCCGCGAGGGCGTACCATAAATGCCTGCGGCTGGCCCGGACAATCGCTGATTTGGAACAGTCGGAGAGGATTGAGGTCAAGCATTTGGCTGAAGCGCTTCAGTATCGGGGACTGGATAGGAAGTATTGGTAGAAACGCGCTAATCCGCCAACCGCTCTCGTTTCCTATTCTTCCTTGATTTCTCAATCCCGCGGATCTATAATCAAATTGATTTATACCGATATATCTATTGGTTGTCATAAATCGAATTTGATCCGTATATATTTACGGAATCAAAAATAAATCGTGGGATGTGATTGTGTTTGAAATTCCGGTTGGGCATAGATATCGGTTCCACAACCATAAAACTGGCCGCCCTGGACGAATTCGGACGCCTCAAGTTTCAGCAATATCGCAGACATTTTTCCAATATACAGGAAACGCTTACGGATATGGCCCAAGACCTCAAGGAGACGTTGGGTAATGTGCCATTATTCGCCATGATAACGGGTTCAGGCGGATTGTCGCTGGCGAAATGGGTCGGCGTGGAGTTTATACAGGAGGTCGTCGCGGTTTCCAGGGCCATTGAAACTTATGCCCCGCAAACCGACGCGGCAATTGAAATCGGCGGCGAGGACGCGAAGATCATCTACTTCACCGGCGGTATGGAACAGCGCATGAACGGCATATGCGCGGGGGGTACCGGTTCCTTTATCGATCAGATGGCTTCTTTGCTTCAGACCGACGCTTCCGGCCTGAACGATATGGCGAGGGATTATAAAGTGATCTATCCTATCGCGGCGCGCTGCGGCGTTTTCGCCAAAAGCGATATACAGCCGCTCATTAATGAGGGCGCGGCCAAACCCGATTTGGCGGTTTCCATCTTCCAGGCCATTGTAAATCAGACAATCAGCGGACTGGCGTGCGGTAAACCCATACGCGGTCATGTGGCTTTTTTGGGCGGCCCTCTGACATTCCTGCCGGAGCTGCGGAAGCGATTCTGTGATGTGCTGGGGCTTTCCGGCGACGAAATCATCGTGCCGAAGAATTCGCACCTCTTCGCGGCATTGGGCAGCGCTTTATCCGTTAAGGAAGATAAGGCTGTTACCGCGGATGAGCTGCTGGCCAACCTGCGGGCTCCAAAACAGTTGGAGTTTGAGATAAAACGCTTGGATCCCCTCTTCTCCGACGAGGATGAATATGAGGAATTCGCGGCGAGGCACGGCTCGCGTAAAGCGGCGAAGCGTGACTTGAATACATATGAAGGCGGGGCGTTCCTGGGCATAGATGCGGGTTCGACCACGACCAAACTGGCTCTGATCAGCGACGGCGGCGAACTGCTCTATTCGTTCTACGCCGGAAACGAAGGCAGCCCCTTAAAGATGATCAAACACGCCCTCAAAGAATTATACGGCTTAATGCCGGCGAATGTAAAAATACTCAACTCCTGCGTAACGGGTTACGGCGAAGGCCTGGCGCAGGCGGCTTTCGCGGTAGATCACGGCGAGATAGAGACAGTGGCGCATTATAAGGCGGCCGCGTTTTTCAATCCCGAAGTGGATTTCATACTGGATATCGGCGGGCAGGACATGAA
>JAISZF010000233.1 GCA_031269415.1 Clostridiales bacterium | reverse complement strand
GTGGTTTTCCCCGCGCCGTTCTCACCCAGCAGCGCGGTTTTGGAGGGATTTGTGACGGTGAAATCCGCGTTATCCAGTATAACACGCTCACCGAACGCCTTATGGACATTCCGGCCTTCTATGGCGTTCTTGGCGTACAGCCGGCGGCTTTCCGGAGGCGTTATACGTGTGACAGACGGAATTACAGGCTTCTTCACTTCCTCCAAAAGCCCCGCGCGCCCCTCGATTATCTTCGCCGCCTTAGCCACATTCCCGGCGCGCTGTTTGATCTCGCCCCTATACAGCCGCGCTTCCGAATTTCCCATGCGTTTGGGGGCGTGTTTCATGCTCTTCGCTTTCTCTTTAAGCTGTCGCACACTTTCAGTCAGGCGTTGTTTCTCGGCGGCGTAATTTTCATAGGCTTCCCACCGCTGTTCGTTTTCCAGGGCTTTTGCCTGTTTGTAGAAGTCGTAGTTGCCGCCGTATGCCTTTAACTGTCCGTTCTCCAATTCAATTATTTTATCGCAGAGATCATTCAGGAACATCCTGTCATGCGATATGATCAGCATGCCACAGCTTGCTTTGCGCAGGCGTTTGGTCAATTCCTCGACACGCTTCAGGCTCAGGTTGCTGGTCGGCTCGTCGGCCAGCAAAAAGTGGCGGTCGTCCGCCATGGCCGCGTTTATTTTAGCCAGCGTAATCTCGCCGCCGGACATTCCGGTGTTATCCGACTCTGATTCATCCAACTGCGTGATATATTCCCACGAACCATATGCCTTAACCCGGCCCTCATCCGGCTCGTCGCGGCCGGCTATAATATTCAGCAGCGTGGTTTTTCCCGATCCGTTCAAGCCGACCAAGCCGATACGGTCTTCGGAGTAAAGCGACAGACGGTTTATATCCAAAAGCAGTCTGCCGCCGATATACTTCTTAATGCTGCTCAACTCGAATACGAGCAAAAAAAAGCCTCCTCAATAATTCAAGGAGGATCAAATACCGAATAATTACTTTGACCCACCTTGATCTCTTATAAAACGAGGTCAGGTCCGCAAATGATCATTCGTCTACCGCCTTTCTCTACAGCGCCTTTCGCGCGTTTATCACACCAACAGCCCGTCCTTAGCGGTATTTTTAAGGCTTCCGATCGGGAACAGCCTGCGGATTTCGTCGCCTGTAACCTTTTCTTTTTGCAATAGCAGATCGGCTATCTGGTGGAGTATATCCAAATGCAGATTTATAATACGCAGGGCTTCCTTGTAGCCTTCCTCGACTATCCGTTTGATCTCGCTGTCTATCATAGAGGCTACGGTTTCGCCGTAATTGCGTGTATGGGCAAGATCCCGGCCTATAAATATTTCCTCGTTGTCGTCACCCAACTGCACGGGGCCCAGGGCTTCGCTCATACCGTATTTCATAACCATATTTCTGGCTATTGTCGTGGCGCGCTCTATATCGTTGGACGCTCCGGTTGTAATGTCCTCTATTACGATCGCTTCAGCGGCGCGGCCCCCAAGCAGTGATATGATGGTCTGTTCCATATATTTCTTGGTAATATATCCGCGATCCTCACCCGGCAGCGGCATTGTATAACCGCCGGCCATACCCGTGGGAATGACGGAGATCATATAAGTAGGGTCAATCTCCGGCAGAACCTCAAAGAGTATGGCGTGCCCCGCCTCATGATACGCTGTTATGCGGCGTTCTTTGTCCGATATGACGCGGCTCTTCTTTTCGGTGCCTATGCCCACTTTTACAAACGCCCGCCGGAGGTCATCCATGTCGATCTCTTTTTTATCAGTCCGCGCGGCCAGCAACGCTGCCTCATTCAGCAGATTCTCCAAATCGGCCGGGGTGAAGCCCGATGTGGTTTGAGCTACCACCTTAAAATCCACCTTTTTGGATATCTGTTTGCCCCTCGCGTGGATCAGCAATACGCTCTCGCGGCCTTTTACATCCGGTTTGCCCACAACGATCTGCCGGTCAAACCGGCCGGGGCGAAGTAGCGCGGGATCCAGTATATCCGGGCGGTTCGTCGCGGCCATAATGATTACGCCCTCGTTAACCCCGAAGCCGTCCATTTCGACCAACAACTGGTTGAGCGTCTGCTCGCGCTCGTCATGCCCGCCGCCCAATCCGGCGCCTCTGCGGCGGCCGACGGCGTCTATCTCGTCTATAAACACAATACAGGGCGTGTTCTTCTTTGCCTGCTCAAACAAATCGCGCACGCGTGACGCGCCCACGCCCACGAACATCTCAACGAAGTCGGAACCGGAAATGCTGAAGAAAGGGACACCGGCCTCGCCGGAAACAGCTCTGGCCAGATAAGTCTTACCGGTGCCCGGAGGGCCGATTAGCAGTACTCCCTTTGGAATGCGCGCTCCTATATCGGTAAACTTCTTGGGAGATTTGAGAAACTCGACGATCTCTTCCAGCTCGGCTTTTTCCTCCATCAAGCCGGCTACCTGCTCAAAGGCGATCTTCTTCTTATCGTCTATGGATACCCTGGCGCGGCTTTTCCCGAAAGACATTATTCGATTGCCTCCGGAACCTCCCTGCATCTGCTGTACCATAAACAGCAGCAGGAATATTGATATAACGGCGATAATGATCATGGGAATCATCTGCCAGAGGGCGCCTGATCTTGGAGTTGGCAGCGTATCGGTCAATGTTTGATCGTACTCTGTCAAAATCGTCATAAATGTGTCAATGCTGGGTAATTGAACAACATAGGTATTGTTATTCATCAGGGTGACATTTGCTGCACCCGCGTTGGAAATCGACTGATCGCGCACAATTTCCAACTGTTTGATTCTATTATTCTTTATATCCTGTATCAGTTCCGTGTAAGTATATGTCTCCACAGGTTCCCTTCGCAGAGGATTGACCCATACGGAAATCCCAATGAGTATGATAATAAAAAGGACAAAAAAGAGAAATATATTACCCGTGTTCTTATTCAAATTCAACCTCCCTCATGAAATATAGAATTTCATAAATTCATCCAGAGTTAATTCAGCATCCCGCCTCTTGTATACTATCATAGTCAATATTGAAAAACAAGCGTTTTAATCAATTCTCATAGGCGGCGGATCGCGGGCTTACAAACGTTTATCCTTCTCAACGCACGCGTTTACAGCGCTGGCGACAACGGCGTCAAAATAACCCACTTGAAGCGCGGATATACCTTCAATCGTGCTCCCCCCCGGGGTACAGACTTGGTCTATCAATTCCCACGCGTGCGCCTTCGATTGTGACAGTGTCTTAGCGCTGCCGGCTACGGCGGCGGCGGCTATCTCGGTCGCCAGCTTCTTATTCATCCCCAAACGAACCGCCGCGCGCGCCAGAGCGTCGATATACATATAGGTAAACGCCGGCGAGCATCCGGATATGGCCGTAAACACGGAAAATTGCTCTTCAGGGAGTTCGCGCGCTATGCCAATCGCCCGGAACATATCCATAACAAACTGTTTTTCTTCTTCCGTAACCCGGGAATTGGCGCATACCGCCGCGACTCCCTCGCCTATGCGGGCGTTGAGGTTGGGCATTACCCTAATGACGGACGCTTCTTGTCCGAGCAGTTCCTCAATGCGCGCCAAGCTCTGCCCCGCTGCTATAGATATAAATAATACGGCTTTTTTTGAGGCCGCCGGGCCGATTTCCGGCAGCAGGGCAGGCAATATCCCCGGCTTAACCCCCAAGATGACCGCGTCCGAAAAATCCATCAGCTCCCGCGTGTCAGCCGCGCCGCGGACGCCCCAAGTATTTATTATATACGTTAAGCGATCGGTATCTTTTTCATAAACCATTACGTCATCCGGCTTGAAAAAATCCTTTTGCAGGCAGCCGCTCAGTATCGCCCCCGCCATATTGCCGCAGCCAATAAAACCTATTTTCATAGTGACCTCCAAGTCTGGCTCAGCTTGCCATAACTTTTTAAGCATAGCACAGGTTTAGTTTAAGATCAACGCGAAGAG
>JAISZF010000195.1 GCA_031269415.1 Clostridiales bacterium | reverse complement strand
TTGTCCATAAATTGCTCCTTTCTTTCGATCCACATCCGGGTGTGAGCCCAGACGACAATGCTCCCCACGCCGCGATCTATTATATATCTCTAAGGCATCCGCGTTTGAAAAAAACCTATGATAAGATAACATAATTCACCATCGGCGTCAAGAGGGTTTTCAGTTTCGCCGCGTAAATTGCTCAACTCCGTTCATCGATTTCATACAAGCTATGTAAACCTCGGGATAATGCTCCCGCCGCAAAATACCGGTAAACAAATCCGTTCCCGGCGTAAGTCCGTCCGTCCCGGTCTCTCGCAAATATTGCGCCAGCGTCGTTACGATTCTGGTCATTTCACCGAGCGTAAACCCGTTAACCTGGCAGAACGCCGTAAAGAACGCTATTGTTTCACGCGCCTGATCGCTCAGCGGCTTTCCCGCATTCAATTTTGCCCGCGCGGCTTCCTCCAGATCTATCAGATCCATTGCCGCGTTATAACTCTTCTTCCCCTTATCGCCGTATCGGGATAAGAAAGCGGACATGTTCTCCCCATGGATCCACTTTCCGTCCGCGTCAGGTTGTTTCGTGCAAAGAAAGGTTACAAATTCGCTGAGTACGGGCTGAAGCTTCTTTACATACATTGCCCGATCCGGGTACAGCCGCATAAGCGTTTCCTCGATGCCGCGAATCCGATTCTCGGACGTCAGCTTCGGATCGTATTCTTGACCTGTCAGTTTGCGGTATTCATCGGAAACGCCGCGCGAGACCGACTCGGTAAGCAAATAGTAGCTGACGCCGTACCGGGTAAAGCCCCAGTCCGCCAGGGGCAGGGCGGAATAAGGGTCGGCGGGGTTAACGATATTGAAAATATTGCCGAACAATGGGTTTGCGGTATCCTCCCCCTCCGGATGGCCGGATGTTTTTCCGACGACGGGTTGCGGTGAGGCAAAAGTGTAAGCGTAAATATCCTCCGGCCGCCAAAGGGCTTTATCCGACTTGTCGAGCATGGCGGCGGCCAGATTAGCCACCGCCGCGCCCCTGCTGTAACCCGTCAGCCATATCTTCACCTTACCGCCCGCGTTTAAATTCCGTATGTATTCTGTCAGTTCTGAAACAACCGTTTCAGCGGCCTTGCTCCATGACTCGTGATAGACGCCGCTGCCCACGACGAAATTACCACCCCATTCCGCGCCATATCCGCCGCCTCGTGGCACGACCGCGACAAGGGTATAACCTTCCGCCGGCATAGGCTTACTCGCGATGGAAAAAGCCACTTTCGCGGAGCTGTCGTTCAGCGGCGCGTCATAGTTGAAATAACGGCGGTTCTCGAAGCCGAGCGTTTCATACGCCGCCGCGATATTTTTTTCCCGTCCGGCATCTGCCGACGCGCCGTATTGGCTCATGCTGTCAAGCGATGAGAAAGCCGAGACTGCCAACCCAAGCGAAGCCTTAGCCAGTTCATCCTGATATATGTATCCGGACTGCCGAAAATAGCTTTCACTGAACAAAAATGAGCTTTCAAATTCTTTTGACTGGCCGTTTGAAAGCGGCGCTTTCGCGGTGAACCATTTGTCCTGCGCGGCCGGCGTAATCTGTGTCGATCCGGCAAGACACACCGCTGCTGTTAGGATGAGTGTTTTTATCCGTTTCATGGGCATATACCTCCAAAAATCCACGTCTTTACAAACGCCGAGTAAATAATTGAGCGGCGCGTTTCATTCAATGATATTATACGTCGAAAGTTGGTTAATGTCAATTTTGGGCGATATATGTACTGTAAGCAATCCATCCGACCCCTGTTAATTATAAAATGACGAAAAAATCCGATTGATACCACAGCCTGGGTTATGGTATACTTGTCTTGTCACAGTTTTCTCTGCTGTTAAATATTAAGGAGGTTTTACCAATGGTAAAAGTAGGCATCAATGGATTCGGACGTATCGGGCGCTTGGTTCTGCGCGCCTCTCTGTCCCGTACGGATTTGGAGGTTGTGGCGCTTAACGATCCGTTTATCAATTTAGACTACATGGTTTACATGCTGAAGTATGATTCCGTCCACGGCAAATTCGAGGGCGATGTATCAGTCAAAGACGATAAGCTGATTGTCAACGGCAAAGCCATCTACGCCTACGCCTGTAAAGACCCTGCGGAGATCCCTTGGTCGGAAAGCGGCGCGGAGTACGTCGTCGAGTCTACCGGCGTGTTCACGGAAATCCCCAAAGCGTCCGCGCACTTCAAAGGCGGCGCCAAAAAGGTCGTTATCAGCGCCCCGTCGAAGGACGCGCCTATGTACGTTATGGGCGTGAATCATGAAAAGTACACCAAGGATCAAAACGTTATCTCCAACGCGTCCTGCACAACCAACTGCCTCGCGCCGCTCGCCAAGGTCATTAACGACAACTTCGGCATGGTCGAGGGTTTAATGACCACGGTTCACTCCACCACAGCCACGCAGAAAACCGTCGACGGCCCGTCCAATAAGGACTGGAGAGGCGGTCGCGCCGCGGCGACCAACATTATCCCGTCAACCACCGGCGCGGCCAAGGCTGTCGGTTCCGTCATCCCGGAGTTAAAGGGTAAACTGACGGGTATGTCTATTCGTGTTCCCACCATCGACGTATCAGTGGTAGACCTGACCTGCCGTCTTGAAAAACCTGCCACTTACGAGGATATCAAGGCCGCTATGAAGGCCGCTTCCGAAGGAGCTATGAAGGGTATCCTAGGTTACACGGAAGACTCCGTGGTTTCCACCGATTTCATAACCGATTCACGCACGTGTATATTCGACGCGAAGGCCGGCATCGCCTTGAATGACAACTTTGTTAAGCTGGTGGGGTGGTATGACAACGAGTGGGCGTACTCTTGTAAAGTTGTCGATTTAATCAGCCATATCGCGAAGGTTGACGCGCAGTAATTTACGAAATAAGTATATTAAAATCCCGAAAACGATATTAAAACGTCGTTTTCGGGATTCACTCATTATATTCTGCTTCTGCCGGTTTCTCCGGCGATGTCACCATCGCGCTGCCGCTGCTGCTGCGCCTTGGGCGACATGTTCCGTTCCGGAATTATTTTAAGTTGCGTGTGGGTCGTGTACGTCGCGATGTGGATTTATGTTTGTTACGGAGCATTACTATATTCATTAAACGCCATAATCTCGTCCGGAGAAGGCTCAACTTCCTCAATATCGTCCCAAGTTTTTGGCTTTAAGGAAAACCGTTATGAAAAACATAGGAA
>JAISZF010000015.1 GCA_031269415.1 Clostridiales bacterium | reverse complement strand
AGGTTACTCCGAACCGGCTTTCAAAGCCTCGCTCATAGAAACACTGTTCACCTTCTTCGCGCACATCCATTTACTTAATTGATAGGTTCCCATAATTATTATAAAACAAGCAAGGATATATAGAGGATTAACAGTTTGCGGCAGCACGATATTTATCATTCCCCCAATATAATCGTATAATGTGCCGGTGGACGCGTACACAAGTGGTACGCTTAACAGGAACCCGATTGCCACGACAAAAGTTGAGCTGTTGAGTATCAGTGCTTTGATTTCACGCCCTTTGTACCCAAATACCTTGAAAAGGGATATGGTTTTTCTGTTTTCATCAATAATGAGCGACGTTACGAGGTAGAGGATAATCAAAGCCACGACAGCGGCGACAAAGATTATCGAACCCATAGCCGCGATCAATGGTAGGCGTATTCATATTCAAAGTTGTAGTCGCTTTCGGTTGAGTTTTTGAATAATTCGGTATAGGAACCGACGATAAAAAATCCGAATAGCATAAGCGCGGAAGCGCTTACCACGCCAATAACCAAAAACAAGAGCCGTGAGATACTCCGAAGCTGCTCTCTTAACTTGAATTTGGTGTTGAATTTGAAGCGCTCCAACTTAAACAGGCGCTCCCAAGCGCCGACTTTTCCGCTTTCCCGCCCTCCTTTCATCAATTCCGCGGCGGGATGTTTCAGAACGGCGTTGACGACAAAATAACTGCTGACGCCGAGCGATATGACCGGCATAAGAATGCTGAGGAGAATGTCTTTGACGCTGGAAAGTATCGCGGGAACAGGGATGATATAGGCTTGCGCCATAGCGTCAACGGCTGGCCGAACGCATGGGACGCCCAATAAAGCGTCCGCTGTGCCGCCCGTAAGCGCGAGCAGCATGGGAATCGCGGTATAGTGACGCAAGAGTTCACGCCGTCTGCAGCCAAACGCGTAGAATGTGCCGATTATCACGCTCTCCTGTTTGATCATACGCCACGTCATGATACCTATAATCAGGCAGCTTAACAAGATCATGGACAGCGATATAGGCATGCTCATAGCCTGATAGCTGGAAACCGAAGTATCCACGATAGCCATTCTCTTATTGTTTGGCGCGGCTGTCCAATCAGAGAGCAGAACGCCGTTGTTTTGCAAATACTCCCGTAATCGCGTCATTTGTTCATTTAAACTGATGGCGTGATCGTTGAATTTTACGGAGTAGTTTTGGTCAACACTGTCAAATTGCGCAAAGTCTCCCGGATTTATGACGCCAACGCCAAAACTCGCGGGAATCGCCACAAGGTCGTTAATGCCCCGCAGCGGGTAGATATATTTCGGCAATCCCATATAGCCCGCCACGGAATAGGTTTTTCCCGCAATATTAATGCCGCCGCCCAAAGGAATATTATTGGCTAGGGCGAACGCCGGATCCAGCAGTATTTCACCGGGCGCGGACAAATCTCGCCCTTCGATGACAGCGGGAATGTTTACCTTTTCCGTCCGCCCGATCAACCGTAATGTAACCGAGTCGCTTAAGGAAACATCCATACTTGGATAGCCTTCGATAATCGCGTCCGCTTCTTTTTCCGCTTCCTCAATGTCAACCTCGCCATCCAAAACCGAAAAATACAAATCCTCCTGAACATTTTTCACCTCGAAATCATTGGCCAAATATTCGAGGTTGGATGTAAGGCCGGTTACGACGACATATGTAAGAGAGCTGAGAAAGAAAACATGCTAACGCCCCATCCCTTTTTTATCAGATCAATCATTTGCGCCATTTCCCTGTTCAGACTCAATTCCCGCTCCGGCGTCAAATCGCTCACAAAATCCCAGTATTTCGCGATACAACGCTGACCGAATCTCTCGCTGATGGAAATGAAATATTCCATCAACAGGTCGTCGTCAATGTCGGTTCGGATTGTGCCTTTGCGTTTGCTGTTCTGTATCAGCATATTGCCATAGCCCATACCCGTGCCATATACGCCCTCTTTTACCCTGCCTTGCGGAGCGGTCTCTTTTTCAAGGCCTTTCAGAAACAGGATTAATTCATAATCGTCTTTCATAGTTTTTACGGACGCCAGATATTTTTCAAAGTATTCAAAAACACCCAAATCTTCTATGCCTATATGCGCGTATAATTTTTCTATAAGCACCTTGGCGCTCCACTCGGCGCAGTAAATAAACAAGTTTTCCTTGTTGTCGAAATATTGGTAAAGGCTGCCCGCCGCTACCTCGGCGTTTTTCGCGATGTCTTCAATTTTAGCCCGCTCATAGCCCTTTTCAACAAACTAGCTTTTTATGGAGGAGCAAAAAACGCGCAAAAAATAGTCTTGCCCTCAGTCCAATGAAGCGATATAATTAATGGCGGTTCACGTATAAATGGGGTCAAGTAGTATTAGCGTTTCCAATGTCGATTTATGGGGCTAATTTGCAAACCCCATACCCAGACGAAAAGCCGGAGGTTTCGAATCTATGGAACATCGCCATGACAGCGACTTTCAAGCCAATCGCGAGGGATTATGAAATAATACTCGCGAGTTTGAGCGAGTGTATAGTCCGGGCTTTATGCGGCGGCCGATAACGGAGGATCCGGCATGATCAAAGGTAATGTCGAAAAAATCGATTTAAGTACATCTTCTTTTGAGAGGATTATATCCGACCAGTCTCTTTATGTGGATAAAACCCGCTTAATCGAGCACTTTCTCGGCGAAATCTCCCAAGTTCAGTTAATCGCCAGACACCGCAGGCTGGGTAAAAGCCTCAACATGGATATGCTGCGTCTTTTCTTAACGGATTCCGTAGACTACAGGCATTTATTCAAAGGCCTGTACATTGAAAGCAGCCCTGTATGGAATCAGGCGCATTCAGCGCCAGTATTATACTTTGATTTTAAGAATTTGAGCCACAAATCATACCAAAATGAAATTTTTGTTCAAATCGCGGAATATCTGGATCAATATATTGATATACAGCGACTGTCGCCAATAGAAACTAGGCGGTTTAATCAGTATTTAGATCGGAATGGTGAAGATCATAACGGATTATTGTATCTGACCAAACTTATATACAAACAAACGGGAAAGCGATCTTATATATTCATTGATGAGTATGATAAGCTGCTCATGGACAGCTATCATACCGACCAGTATGAGGAAATACAGAGATACGAAACCTTACTGCTCTCCGCCGGTCTTAAGGGCAATCCATATCTGGCTAAAGCTTTGCTTACAGGTGTCTTACGCATCTCACATGAAAGTATGCTGAGCGGATTGAACAATCTTAAAACTTATGACGTTTTTTCCGATCGAGTCTTTACCTATGATTACGGCTTGACTGATTGGGAAATAGATGAATTGCGCAAACTGACTCATTTTGATCGGCAGCGGACAAAAGATTGGTACAATGGGATTAAAATTGGAGGCAGCGCAATATACAATATTTATTCCACAATGGCTATGCTGGACAGCGGAAAGTTCGACTGCTTCTGGGGTAAAAGCGGCATGCTGGATATAATCCTTAATCTGTTGACCGATGAGCGAAAAGCCCTTTTGGAGAGGCTTCTGAATGGAGATAGCGTTGAGGTCGAGGTAGCGGAGCGAATCTCCGTCCAAAATCTCTATACGAACGTAAAAGACAGCGGCTTTTTTTCCTTACTGGTACAAGCGGGATATTTGTCTTTGGATGAGGAGATTTTGGACAAAAATCTGATGCGGATCTCTATCCCTAACAGAGAATTGTCCATTGTATGGAAGGAATTTATTTTTGACCAGTTATACAACGGCGCGCGAAGTCTCAAAACCCTTTTTGACCATACGGATGATATGGAGCGATTCGCTGAGAATATCGAGTCTTTTCTCAGCGACAGCCTGTCTTATCACGATCTGGCTGTTTATAGTAATGAGCGCGGTGAAAGAGTGGAAGAACGAATATATCATATATTCACGTTAGGAATACTGTCCGCTTACAAGAACGCAACCTACAAAAAACCGATGTCAAATCGTGAGAGCGGGGATGGGCGCTACGATATTCTTGTAGAAAAGGATAGAAAGAACTTTATATTCGAGTTCAAATCCCGCGCCGACGCAAAAGAATTGGTCGCCACAGCGCAACAGGCTCTGGCGCAGATCGATGAAAAGAGATACGGGGCGGATTTAGACAAAAACAAACCGCTGATAAAAATTGGAATCGCTTTTTCAGGAAAACTCTGTAAGGCGATTTGCGAACAATAACCTTCCGCATACTGTGAGAACATAGAAAAGCCCCGCGTAATTAACCACGCGGGGCTTTTATTGTATTATTTCCGCATATCGGAAAAAAATCAGCTCTTATCAAGATGCTAAACAGGTTCTAAAAAATATACTCCGTTTAACATTTTTTATGCTATACTAATTGCCATATACTTGCTGATAAGGAGAATTCTATGCCCGAACCCGCGAACGCCCTGACGCGCATGAGGGAATTAATCCCGATGTTGAACGAAGCGTCTCGGGTCTATTATAGTAAAGACACTCAAATAATGTCCGACTTGGAGTACGACCGCCTGTATGACGAGCTGGAAGCGTTGGAACACGCGGAAGGCATAATTCTGGCCGACAGCCCGACTCAAAGGGCCGGTTACACCGTTCTTAGCTCGCTGGAAAAAGTACGCCACGAAACGCCGATGCTTTCGTTGGATAAAACTAAATCAATCGAAAAATTAAAAAGCTTCCTGGGCGATCAACCCGGCCTGCTCTCCTGGAAACTGGACGGCCTGACCATTGTGCCGCAATACGCGGGCGGCGCGCTGACACGCGCCGTAACGCGCGGGAATGGGGAAATCGGCGAGGATGTTACCGCGAATGTACGAGTATTCAAGAACATTCCTTTGAAAATCAGCTTTCAAGGCGAACTGACGCTTCGCGGGGAGGCTGTCATCAGCTTTAAGGATTTCAACCGCATAAACGATTCCCTGCCGCCCGATAAACAGTATAAGAACCCGCGCAACCTGTGCGGCGGCACCGTACGGCAGTTGAATAACGAGATTACCGCGGATCGCGGCGTTTATATATTCGCGTTCGCGCTGATAAAAGCGGACGGCGCCGATATCGGCTCCAAGGCAAAGCAGCTTGAGTGGCTGGCTTCTCTGGGCTTTGAAACGGTGGAACATCAACTGGTTACCGCGGAAACCGTCGAGGCCGCCGTATTGGATTTTGAGGCGCGTATTCCGCTGAATGAGTTCGCGTCCGACGGTTTGGTACTGACGTTTGACAGCGTCGAGTACAGCGGGTCGCTCGGCGCAACCTCCAAATTTCCTAAAGATTCCATGGCTTTCAAATGGGCCGATGAAATGAGTGAAACCACTCTGATCGACATACAATGGAGTACCTCGCGCACCGGGCTTATAAACCCCGTGGCGGTGTTCGAGCCTGTGGAGATAGAGGGCACGACCGTGCGGCAGGCCAGCATACACAATGTCAGCATACTGCGGGACTTAGAATTGGGCATAGGCGATACCATTCAAGTCTATAAAGCCAATATGATTATCCCTCAGATCGCTGACAACCTTACCCGCTCCGGTACTGCCGCAATTCCGGAGTTCTGCCCTGTATGCGACAGCCCAACGGAGATCGTGGGCGTCAGGGAGGGCAAAGCACTTTTTTGCCCGAATCCGCTGTGCAAGGCGCAGGTTATACGCGGGCTGTCGCATTTTTGTTCGCGTGACGCGATGAATATCGAGGGCTTATCCGAACAGACTCTGGAGAAATTCGTGGACAGCGGATTTATTGAGAATTACTCCGACATATACAATTTATCCTCTTATCGGGAGCGGATCATTAATCTTGAGGGTTTCGGGGTTAAGTCGTATGATAACCTGATTGCCGCGATAGAACGCTCGAAATCCGTAGCCGCGCCTAATTTCATTTACGCGCTGGGCGTAAATCACGTGGGGCTGAGTAACGCAAAACTGCTTTGCGGATATTATGATAATGATATAGAAAAGATCATATCCGCGCCGGAAGAAGAGCTTAACGGCATCGAGGGCTTCGGCGAGGTTATTTCACGTTCTGTGCGCGCCTATTTTGATAATCCCGGAAACGTCGAGTTATTACGCAAAACAGCGGAGCTTCTCACTTTCACGCGGACGCCGGAACCGGTTGGCGTACCCAAGCCATGGGCGGGCCTTACATTTGTGATCACCGGGGATCTCGCCCGGTTCAAAAACCGCAAGGAATTGGGGGCGTTCATTGAATCCATGGGCGGGAAGGTATCCGGAAGCGTATCATCCAAGACTTACTGCCTGATTAATAACGACAAACTCTCCGAATCCGCTAAAAATAAAAAAGCTTTGGAATTAGGCGTCAGGATAATGACCGAGGACGACTTGCTCGGCAGCCTGCCCCAATAATAAGAATGGTGGTTATCTATGAACAAGAAAAACGTATTGGTCCTGTTTGGCGGGTGTTCCCCGGAACATGAGGTTTCCAAAGTGTCCGCCTACACGATTATCGCTAACATACCCGAGGAAAAATACAACGTTTACCCCGTGTATATAACAAGAGAGGGTAAATGGCTGCTCTATGACGGTTCAATCGACAATCTGCGGAATGTGCCGTGGGAAAAATTCGGCACGTCCGCCGTCCTCAGCCCAGACAGAGTGAATCGCGGGCTGCTGCGGATAGTGGGCGATAAGGTTAAGTATATCCCCGTGGATGTCGTGTTTCCGGTACTTCATGGGGCAAACGGCGAGGACGGCACCGTACAGGGCCTGTTCGAGCTGTCCGGCCTGCCATATGTGGGGTGTGGCGTATTGTCCTCCGCCCTATGCATGGATAAATCATTCGCTAAGATTGTGGCTCGTGACATAGGGCTAAGGCAGGCCGAATATACTCTAATCCACACTTGGGACCAGGATAGCGTCGACGCTGCGGTAAAGCGGGTTCAGCATAAAATAAAATACCCCTGTTTTGTAAAGCCCGCCAACGCCGGTTCTTCTGTAGGCATAAACAAGGCCGCCAATAAAAAGGAACTGCTGGAATCCATCGAAATGGCGGCACAGATAGACAGCAAGGTTATTATCGAGCGCGCGGTAGCGGGCCGCGAACTGGAATGCGCGGTGCTGGGTTATCAGGAAAATGTTCAGGCGTCCGTGGTGGGCGAAATTCTGCCTGCCGCTGAATTCTATGATTACGACGCGAAATACAATAACAGCGAGTCCAAAACCGTCGCTCCTGCGGATATCCCGGAGGAAGCGGCGCAGGAGATCCGCCGACGCGCGGTTGATCTCTTTCGCGCGGCGGACTGCCGCGGGTTGGCCCGTGTGGACTTCTTTATGGAAAACGAGACAAATAATGTAATATTGAATGAAATAAACACCATGCCGGGGTTTACGTCGATCAGCATGTATCCGACGCTTTGGAGGGCATCCGGTATGTCTCTGCCCGATTTGATCGACAGGCTGATAGAGATAGCGCTTCAATAGAGAGAGCGTGGATTAAGGGGTGAAACATATGGACCAGAGACCGATAGGAGTTTTCGACTCAGGGGTTGGAGGGCTGACGGTTGTCAGTGAGATTATAAGATCGCTTCCGAATGAGGAACTTATTTATTTCGGCGACACGGCGCGTGTTCCGTACGGCGCGAAGACCGCGGAAACCGTGACAAAATTCAGCAGACAGATTCTGCATTTCCTTCTTTCAAAAGATGTGAAGGCTATTGTGATTGCGTGCAGCACGGCGAGTTCCAACAGTTTTGAAGCGCTGTCCAAGGAATTCAGTTTACCGATGATAGAGGTCATAAGCCCCGGCGTGGAGGACTGCGCCCATGTTACCCGCAATAAGGTGGTAGGGGTAATCGGCACCGAGGCCACCATCCGTTCGGGAAGATACGACGAACTGCTGAAGGAAAAGATTCCGGGCGTACAGATATACAGCAAGGCGTGCCCGCTGTTCGTGCCGCTGGCGGAAGAAGGCTGGACTCACAATACCATCACGCGAATGACCGCGGAGATATATTTGCAGGAATTGCTGGACAAGGAAATAGACAGCCTTATTCTAGGCTGCACGCACTATCCGCTGCTGATCGACTGCATACGCGACATAGTGGGGCCTGTGCGGATCATTAACGCCGCGGAGTCCACGGCGCGGAAGCTGAGGGCGTTTCTGGCGAATAATGAAATGGAGAACCGCGAGCATAAAAGCAAAGGCCATCGGTTTTATGTGAGCGATAATACCAGGAAATTTTCGCGAATTTGCAATCTGGTGCTGCGCCAGAATTATGAAGCGGTTAAGATAGATATTGAAAGTCTGTGAAAAATGTCCAAAATGACGTGAGCTTGTGACGGGACGCGTATGCCGAGGATCATCGAATAGGAGGCTAGCCAAAAAATGGCTAGCCTCCTTACTTGATTAAACACTCTAAGTGATTTGTCAGTTGCTGGGATAGACTATACATATCATTAACTCATAGCAAATCACAATTAACACTTGCAATCACGAGTCAATCGTGCTACAGTTAATCAATCATCGAAATGGAGGAATCCGAAATGGCTAACGAACTTGAGAAGTGGGTAAATCTCGAAGACGTAGCGAAACATCTGAGCGTAAGCACAGACACACTCCGCGCTTGGATACGCAAGGAAACTATCCCCTCCTACCGCGCGGGGAAACAGTATAAGTTCAAAATATCCGAAATAGACAAATGGGTCAGAGAGGGTAAGATTAAGGAATGACACAAACGCGGCATTCTTGTGCCGGACTGATAACTAATTATCACTTATAGCACCAGAAGAAAGAAGGTGTCGCGTAATGCAAGAAACATTTGAAAAAAAAGCTAAGCCAATTTCCGATGTCATAGAAGACGACCTTAGGATGGCGATGCCCCGCATACTCGAAATTCTGTTGCTTGACCGAACAACATCGACACCTCACACGCCTCATAACATTATTTGGGCAAATGATAATTA
>JAISZF010000299.1 GCA_031269415.1 Clostridiales bacterium | reverse complement strand
CTTGCCAAAGCGGCGCGGGCGGCTGACGCACACATATTTTTGTTCTGTCTTGATCACCTTGTTCAGATAAACGATAAGCTCGCTTTTATCGACATATATCCGCGACCGCAGCGCTTCCGCGAATCTGCCGCCGCCAGGATTCAAGTATGCCCCCACTCAGATCACCTCATATCTATTGAAAATACCAACCCCCTCAGGAAAGCGGGCAGTTCGTCAAACGATTTTCGCGTCTGGTCGCCCGTCAGCATATTCTTTACATTAACCATACCGTCCGCTAATTCATTCTCACCGATAATCATGGAAAACCGAGCCCCTGTTTTATCCGCGTACTTCATCTGCGCCTTTACTCCCCTGCCCGTAATATCCGCTTCCGCAGCTATGCCCGCGTTCCGCAGAACGTTTGCCAGGGCTTGCGCTTTAATAAATCCCTCGTCTCCCATACAGCCTATATAAACGTCCGCGACTTTGTCTGTTTCCGATTCTCCCAGCGCCATAATCAGACGCTCCAATCCCATGGCGAAACCGACGGCGCCCATAGACGGCCCGCCGCACTCCTCTATAAGGTTATCGTAACGCCCGCCGCCGCCGAGAGCCAATTGACTGGCTGTATCAATAAACTCAAACACCGTGCGCGTATAGTAATCATCTCTTTCTGCACAACATCCGTGTTTTCACCGACCCCTCGCAAAAACAGTTCCGTATGCTCGAATATGGGCGTGCGGATCTCGCCGTAGACAAAACGCGCGGTAACATCCCGAATTGCCTCTTCTACCTGATGCCACGCGCGCATTGAAGGCCCAAAAATATCCTTAGTTCCCCGCGGAGTCTGTGTCAGCATTTCTCCAAGCCTCTTTTCTTTTAATCATCTCATCTATCCGTGTAATGTAGTCGCTTAAATTTTTAACATTGAACACGCGCTCCAACCTATCCCCGAAGACGAGCTTAGTCACCGCGCCGGCGCCCGCCGCCCAGACGGATCGGGTTTCCTCCATAATAAGCACATTATACACCGACGCCCTGCCCGGCAGACAGTATCCCACGTTTTCAAAATTGCCGAGCATATTCTTTTGCCGGTACATATAATATGGAGCCATCCCAGCTTCCCGGCAGCCGCGCTGAGTGACGCTCAACATTTCCTCCAACGCGTCCGATTTTGGCGGTGGATACTGCTCAAGCGTTTCGCGCAGCGGCGAGGCCCGTTTTATCGTCAGGATATGTACGGTCACATTCTCCGGCTTAAGCGCGAGCAGTCTTTCCATAGTTTCCGATACATAATCCGTGTTCTCGCCCGGAAGTCCGAGAATAACATCTGTATTGACGTTGTCAAACCCTTCAGCGCGCGCCAGCTCGAACGCCCTGTAAAAATCAGCAACAGTGTGATTGCGGCCTATACGGCTTAACGTGTCGTCATGCAGACTCTGGGGGTTCAGCGAGATACGGTCAACTCTGTAATCCCGTAGAATCCGCAGCTTACCCGCGTTAACCGTGTCCGGCCTGCCCGCTTCAACAGAGAATTCCACCGGCTCGCCGAACAGCGTTTTGATTAGCTCCAGCAGTCTGTTTAATTGATTCGCGTTAAGCGCGGTGGGCGTGCCGCCGCCGATATACACGGCGGACACTCGCTGACCGCGTGTCAAACCGCGAATAGCCCTCAGTTCACGTTCCAGCGCGTCCAGATATGCGTCCGCCCGGCTTGAATCCCCGCCGATGGGATATGACGCGAAAGAACAGTATAAACAGCGGGAGGGGCAAAACGGTATGCCGACATATAGACTGAACGCGTCGGACGGCTGTTTTTTCAATATGCTCTTTTCAGCCTCGGCCACGTCGGCAGCCAAGGCGATCTTATCGCGCCGCGTCAGGTAATTGCGTTCCATAGAGTCAATTACCTGATCGCGGCTGTACCCTTTTTCCATTAAGAGCCTTGCCATCTTTGACGGCCTGATTCCCGTAAGCGCGCCCCACGGCGGATTTTGGCCCGTATAAGCCCTGCAGGCCAGAAACAGCGTAACCATCAGCCTGCGCCTGATCTCCTGACTGCCGGTAAACTGATCCGCGACAGGAGTGCCGGTAACACGATCGTCTGAATCGGCGCCGCTTTCCGGCAAGGGCATAACAGCTTTTCCCATAATGCCGCCGTTCAAATATAAAGCCCCTTCGCACCCGGTCGAGGTTAACGCGCTGACCGCTGTCAAACCGGGCATATCAAGCCGTTCCACCCGCGTAAAATTCTCAATGGGAAAGAAGATCTGCGTTATTGTCTGTATATCGTATATATATTCATGTCCGGCCAGTACGCAATACATCACACAATCCTGCTGTGGATCATAGCCTCGTGCCGGATATCGGTCGGCCTTCCGTGCCCCGGATACACGATTGTTTCTTCAGGCAGGGTCAGCAATCTGTCATTGATGCTTCGCGTCAGCGTATAGCCGTCGCCGAACGGCAAATCTGTCCTTCCGACCGTTTCCCAAAACAATGTGTCTCCCGTGAAAATTATTTTATCGCTCTCGCTGTAGAAGCAAACTCCGCCCGGCGTATGGCCGGGCGTATGAATAACGCGGAGCGTCTCGTTACCGAAGCGGATCCCGTCGCCGTCCTCAAGCTGTTTCTCCGCGCACAGAGACATTCTTCCATTGCCGGAAGCCTCCGACATGTTCGTCAGAGGGTCGGCCAGCAATTCTGATTCGAGCCGGTGCGCGTACAGCTCCGCTTTGGTAAAATCCGATACGCGGCGGGTGGACATGATATGATCAAAGTGCCCGTGAGTCAGAAGTATTGCTTTAACGGCAATCCGCTCCGTGTTGAGGAATGAGACTATGCCCTCGCAGTTGAATCCGGGATCTATTATGACGCCCTCCCGTGTTTCGGGATCAAAACAGCAATACGCGTTTTGATCATATTCGCGTGATACGACTAAGAATACCTTCATTATGAAATCACTCTCTCAATCTCGTGTACGCCGGAGATTCTCCGCAGACGGATTCGGATATGATCCAATTCCTCGCGGCTGGTAATTTCCAGGCTGAGCGTAATTATGGCCTCGTTGTTTACTGTCCGGGCGCTCATATCCTTGACGGAGATATGAGCTTCCGCTATAACGCGGGAAATATCCAGCAAAAACCCCACGCGCTCCATGCCGACAATCCTCAGTTCCGCCCGGTAATGCACTCCGTTCGCGCTCTTATCCGGGAGCTGCCATTCCGCCTCAAGCAGTCGGCGTCTGTCTATCTCGTCCATATTGATGATGTTAGCGCAATCGGTGCGATGGACGGAAATGCCGCGCCCGCGTGTAACAAACCCGACGATCTCATCCCCCGGCACCGGGCTGCAGCATTTGGAAAACCGCACATTGACGTCGCCCACGCCCTTTACGACAATACCGCTCTTCTTCTTGCGGTCGCGTGCCGCGCTGTCCTTGGTGTCCAGCGCGAGCGTTTCGGGTTCCTTAACATTCTCTTTCTGATATTCCTCAAACAGCTTCGATATGACTTGGCTTTCCTTTATCCCGCCATACCCTACCGAGGCGCAGAGCGAATCCAAGTCCGCGGCGTTGAATTTGTTTAACACAATATTCAGCCGCTCGTCGCTCAGCAGTTCCGACAGGCGCAGATACCTGCGTTTGGCCTCTTTGTCCAGCAGATCTCTGCCCTTTGCTATATTATCCTCACGATTCTCACGTTTAAACCACGCGTTGATCTTACTGCGGGCTTGGCTTGTTTTAACCAGTTTCAGCCAGTTAGGGCTGGGGCCTTTGGAATTCTGGCTGGTAATGATCTCCACGCGGTCGCCGGTGGACAGCGCGTAATCTATAGTGACAATTTTTCCGTTGACGCGCGCGCCTATCATCTTATTGCCCACCGCCGTGTGTATGGCGTACGCGAAATCGATGGGGTTAGCTCCGTTAATCAGACTGATAACCTCGCCTTTGGGCGTAAAACAGTATACGTGATCCTTAAAGACGTTTAAGTCGACCTTAAGCGCTTCCATAAACTCTTTGTTATCCGACAATTCGCGCTGCCATTCCAGTATCTGGCGCAGCCAGGTCAGTTTGGCTTCCTCACTGTCGGGATTGACTTGGCCGCCCTTGCCCTCCTTATACTTCCAGTGCGCCGCGATGCCGTATTCGGCTGTTTTGTGCATCTCGTACGTTCGGATCTGAACCTCGAAAGGCTCGCCTTCCTGACTGATTAAGGTGGTGTGCAGCGATTGGTACCGGTTAGTCTTGGGCATGGCGATATAGTCTTTAAACCGGCGCGTTATCGGCTTATACATTGTATGGACAATGCCCAGCACCTCGTAACAGTCCCTGACGTCGCTGACAATAACCCTGACGGCGAACAGGTCGTATATTTGATCCAGCGTCTTTTCCTGGCTGACCATCTTTTTATAGATGCTGAAAAAATGTTTTGGCCGACCGTCCACTGAGGCCTCTATGCCTTCGGATTCCACCAGTCCGCGTATCTCCACCACCACTCTGTTGACAAACGCTTGGCGTTCAGAGAGTTTGCGGTTGATTTTCTCCGCCAATTCATGGTATTCCTCGCTATGCAGATATTTAAAGCAGAGATCCTCCAATTCATAGCGCAGCGTGGAGATCCCCAGCCTGTGTACCAACGGGGCGTAGATATCCAGCGTTTCCTGCGCTATCTCCTTTTGCTTGTACTCGGGCTGATATTTCAGCGTTCGCATATTATGCAGGCGATCGGCTATCTTTATCAGGATGACGCGGATGTCCTTTGCCATGGCGATAAACATCTTACGGAAGTTTTCCGCCTGTTCCTCTTCCTTTGAGGTGTACGGCAGCTTTTCCAGTTTAGTCACGCCGTCGACCAGTTGGGCTACCTCCTCGCTGAACATATTAGCGATGTCATTGTAAGAGTACGGAGAATCCTCTATCACATCGTGCAGTAGGCCGGCCTCGATAGATTCCAGATCGAGCTGCAATTCCGCCAGAATAATGGATACGGACAGCGGATGGATAATATACGCCTCGCCGGACTTCCGCAGTTGGTCTTTATGGGCGTCAAGGGCGGTGAGATACGCCTTCTCGATTATAGACAGATCTTGAGAAGGATGGTATTGACTGATTTTTTCAATTAACTCAGAATACAATTCATTATAATTCATTTTCCCCCATCCTTCCCGCGATATATTTCTGATTATTATAGTAATAAAGCCAAAGAATTGCAAGATCCTTGTTATATCGAAAAGATACGCGTCGATCAAAATTTTACTCTTTGTTCATTCCGTTGTATATTATATTATGTTATAATCAAAAAGGACATAAGCATTTATTTATAAGGAGGTTTCCATGCTGAACATACCTGATGTAAAACTTGGCGTAATTTCTGTCAGCCGTGACTGCTTTCCGATGACGTTAAGCACCCGTCGGCGTGAAGCCGTCGTCGGCGAGCTTGCTCTCCGGAACATTGACATTTATGAATCGAAGGTCACCGTTGAGAATGAAACGGACGCGATGAAAGCCTTGGCAGACGTAAATAAAGCCGGCGTTGGCGCGCTGGTCATCTATCTGGGCAATTTCGGCCCGGAGGGTCCGGAAACATTATTGGCCCAGAAATTTAACGGCCCTGTAATGTTTTGCGCCGCCGCTGAAGAAACCGGCGACGATCTGATTAACGGCAGGGGCGACGCGTACTGCGGAATGCTGAACGCTTCATATAATATCGCTCTGCGCGGCCTGCGTCCATATATTCCCGCCTATCCTCTCGGCACGGCGTCTGAGGTCGCCGCGCTTATCGAGGAATTCATCCCGATCGCGCGCGTGCTGGTCGGCCTCAAGAAACTCAAGATCTTTTCATTCGGTCCGCGCCCGTATGACTTCTTGGCCTGCAACGCGCCAATCAAGCCGCTATATGACTTGGGTGTGGAGATTCAGGAAAACTCTGAACTCGATCTGTTTGCCAGTTATAAAGAACATGCTGATGATCCGCGAATCGCGGATGTCGTAAAGGACATGGCGGCGGAACTGGGTTCTGATAAACAATCGGAATTCTTCAGGCGTCTGGCGCAGCATGAGCTGACATTGTTGGATTGGGCGGAAAAGAACAAAGGCGCGAGTGAATTTTTCGCGTTTGCCAACAAGTGCTGGCCCGCCTTCCAAACGCAGTTCGGGTTCGTGCCCTGCTATGTCAACAGCAGGCTGACACAGCGCGGCATACCGGTATCCTGCGAAACGGATATTTACGGAGCGCTGACCGAGTACATCATAACGCTGGCCTCCGGCATGGCTCCAACCCTGCTGGATATCAACAATACCGTCCCGTATGATATGTTCGAGAAGAATAAAGAAGCTTTCGCCGGATACAAGCCTACCGATGTTTTTATGGGCTTCCACTGCGGCAATACGGCTTCTTGTTATCTGAAGAAACCCGAGATCAAGTATCAGCTTATTATGAAACGCTCGTTGGAGCCGGATACTGAACCCGATATTACACGCGGCACACTGGAAGGGGCAATTAAACCCAGTGAAGTGACTCTGTTCCGCCTCCAGTCCACAGCCGAGGGAATTCTGCGCGGCTATATCGCCGAGGGCAAAGTGCTGGATGTGGATCCGTGTTCGTTCGGCGGCATAGGCGTTATCGCCGTACCGGAGATGGGTCGCTTCTACCGGCATGTGCTCATAGAGGGCCGTTATCCGCACCACGCCGGAGTGGCGTTCAAGCATGTCGCAAAGACGCTGTTCGATGTGGTTAAACTCTTGGGCGTTCGCGACGTAGGGTATAATCAACCGGCCAGCGTACTGTATAAGAGCGAGAACCCCTTCGCCTGATGCTTGCCGAATTAAAAAAACGGGTGTACGAAGCCAATATGTCGCTTCCCCGGTACGGCTTGGTCACGTTCACATGGGGGAATGTCAGCGGCGTTGACCGTGAGAGCGGTCTGTTCGTTATAAAGCCCAGCGGCATTCCCTACGAGGACTTATCCCCAGATGATATGTCTGTGGTGGATTTGGACGGCGGCAGGATAGAAGGGGCGAAGCCTTCCTCCGACACGGAAACCCATAGAATCCTTTATAAAAAATTCCCTTCGCTGGGCGGTATCGTCCATACGCACTCCACGTGGGCGACCGCCTGCGCGCAGGCGGGCGTGCCGATACCGCCTCTGGGCACCACCCACGGCGATTATTTCTATGGGTCGATACCGGTGACCCGCGCCATGACCGCCGATGAGATAAACGGCGAATATGAGCTGGAAACCGGTAATGTCATTGCCGAAACCATAAAAAATGATCCATATGACATACCCGCGGCGCTGGTTCGCGGCCACGGCCCGTTCGCCTGGGGCGCGGACGCGGGTGAGGCTGTCCATAACGCGGTAGTGTTGGAAGAAGTCGCGAAGATATTTATCTTAACACGCGGTATCAATCCGAATATTCAGCCGATGGATCAGGTTCTGCTGGACAGGCATTTTTTGCGCAAGCATGGTAAAAACGCGTATTATGGGCAATAATTTTACTGTAGGCTATCTCGGCCCCCCCGGCACTTTCTCTGAACAGGCGGCTGTTTTGATCAAAAAGGAGCTGGTGCGGGCTGATATTAATCTTACGCCCTTTCCCTCCATAGAGGATGTTTTCACCGCCGCGTCCGGCGGGCAGGCCGATTTGGCGGTCGTTCCGCTGGAGAATTCCACTGAGGGCGCCGTAAATATCACTATGGATAAACTGATCTTCGGCGAGGATCTGTTTATCCGCCGCCAAATCGTACTGCCCGTATCGCAATGCCTGATGGTTCGCCCGGATACGGTTAACTCGGATATTATATACTCGCACAGCCAATCCCTGGCTCAATGCCGGCGGTACCTGCGCGAGCGTTACCCCGGTTCCCGGCTGATTCCCGTATCCAGCAACGCGGAAGCCGCGCGCCGGGTAAGCGAGGGGAACGGGAACGAGGCGGCTATCGGTCCGAGATTGGCCGCCGAATTGTACGGCTTACATGTGGAAGCCGAGAATATTCAGGATCACAAGGGCAATGTCACAACGTTCGCGGCTCTTTCCGCGGGCGCGGCGGACAAACCGGTGGCGGGCGGCCGGACGACCATCGCCTTCTCCACTGAAAACAAACCGGGCGGCTTGTATAAAATCCTGAACATATTCTCCGTCTGGGATATTAATATGACGAAGATCCTCAGCCGCCCGATGAAAGACAAACCGGGCGGGTATGTGTTTTATGTGGATCTTGAGGACTATACCACAAAAGACCTTCAAGACGCGCTGACAATGATTGGCCGTAAGACGGATTTTTATAAGTACTTGGGATCTTACCCCAAGCCATAACCCGTGGAGGTTATAATGGCTGAAATAGATATTACCAAAAACATCAGGCTGATCGAACTGTTAAAGACCGACATGCTGTCTCAGTTAGCCGGCCTCTGCGAAGAACTCCTTCGGCCCGGCCCGCTGTCGCAGCGCGAGGAACGGTTATCCAAACTGATCATATCCAGTTATGTGCTGTCAAAACGAATCAGCGGCTCATATGAGCAGTTGGATGAAACAATCGCGGACAATTTGCGGCTGATACTTCTGGATAATAAATCGACAGGAGATAAAGAGGATTACAGCGAGTTGCTTAAACATATTGAAAATCGTTATTAAAGGGGTGAGGCGCAATCCGCTGCGCCAGGTATGAAAGTAATCTTGCTTCAGGAATTACGGGGTATCGGAAAAAAGGGACAAATAATAGACACGAGCGACGGGCACGCGCGTAACTATCTGATTCCCAGAAATTTAGCGGTAGAGGCGACCGCGCACCACCTTAATGAGATTGAAGCGAAAAAGATGGCTGAACAGCGCCGTCAAACATCAGAGTTGGAAGCGGCTCAGGCACTTGGCAAGTCACTCTCGCAGGCCAAGATACAGATCTCGGTGAAAACCGGTGAAAACGGCAGACTCTTCGGATCGGTCACCAATAAGGAGATCGCGTCCGCGCTGTCGGCAAGAACCGGCTTGGTAATTGATAAGAGAAAGGTAATACTGGATGAACCTATTAAGACGATCGGTGAGAAACAAGTGGAGGTTAAACTGCACCCCCAAGTATCCGCGAGGATTACAGTTGAGATCGTCCGGACGGAATAACGGGAAGCGGACAGGAAACGACGGACGCGAGACGCCGCTGCCCTGATAAAATATTAAAATCAGCTTGCTCTCATGTAACCAAAAAACCCCTTGTACATACTATGTTATTGGAGAGACAGAAAAAAACGACAAGGAGGCAAGTTCGTTAATGGGAGCATTTGAGCTGAATTCTTCTACCCTTCGTAATGAGATACACAATGCCGAAGGTCTTAACCCCAGAAGGCTTCGTGAAGAATGCATCATCGCCCTGAAGGTATACGACAGCTGCAGACAGCAGGACTGCCTTACCGAAAAACAGATCGGTCCCGCCCGCTCCGCGGAACATGTCTGTATCGGCGACGATCACATCCACGAAGGCGATATTATCGATCCGCCGGATAACGCGGCGTCTGTCACCATTGATTTCTTAAAGGTTAAAAAGATAATCATTGTTGACAAGAAACCAAACCCATTCAAGAATGGTTTCTGGGATATAGACCTAAAATACGTTTTTGAGTACAGGTTGACCTTCCGTGAAGCGGATGGCACAGTAATCGGCTGCATTCGCGCCAATAGCATCTTCAATAAACGGCTGACACTGTTCGGCTCTATTGGCACCGATTTGGCGTTCTCCACAGACCTGTTCAAGCAGTTCGGAGACAACACTATCGATTCCGAACCCTTTATCATGGCTGAAGCCAAAGCCGTAGCCCTTACCGCCGAGCTGCATCACAGAAGGCATCACCACCATCATCCGCACTTCCCGTACCCGGATAAAGAGCATTGCGATAATCTGCCTCATGTACCGAATGAGGTTCTGGTAACCATCGGCTTGTTCTCAATAGTAAAACTGTTCCGTATAGTGAACCTTACTGTCGAGTCCAGAGGCTTCTGCGTTCCAGATGAGGGTGAGGACATTTCCCCGCTCAATCCATGCGAGTTCTTCGACAGGCTGGATTTCCCGTTAGACATCTTCGCGCCTCCTCAGAGACCAGAATTTTTAGCCGGTATCAGCGGAAATATCCCCAGGGATCAGGACGGCTGCGGCTGCAGATAAAGCAATCGGGCGGGCATACCGCCCGCGCTCAACAGATATTATTTAAAACCAGCGGCTTGCCGCTGGTTTTTTTATATCAGTAGATTTTATTGAATATTATTTATCTCTTGAGTTTCATCGGGTTTATGGTAGAATGTTGAAAAGAAGGTGTGAGTGATGAGAAACAAATGGTATCCCCATATAGATACAGAGGCGTTGCTCGCGCTTCGCGGCGTATATAAGGATTTACTGCGCGACCGCCCTCGCTCATCTGTCGTGGCGCGGCATTTAGATGAATTCCGGACGTCATATATCTATAATACGAACGCTATTGAGGGCAACCCGATTACCCATGACGATACGGCGTTTATCATAAACTCCAACACATTTCTGGAGAACTATTCGGCGACGCGGAATATGGAAGTTATAGGGAGCAACAAAGCCTGGAATTACGTACTGACCCTGCCGCCCGTGACACGTGAAACCATACTGAGCGTACACAGGCGCGTACTGTTCTTCGATGAGGAAAACGCCGGGGTATTCAGAAGAACCCCTGTTCATATTGGAGAGAAGCAACTGCCGGACGCGGAAGGGATTGAAAAGGGAATAACGTCTTTACTTGAGCAGGACGAGCCGGATATTTTCCGGCAAATTGCCTTGTTTCATCTGCGTTTTGAAAACATCCACCCGTTTATAGACGGCAACGGACGCACAGGGCGTATGCTGATTAACCTACAGCTTATGCGGGCGGATTTTCTGCCCGTTAACATCAAATATAGCGCCGCCGGTCGGTATTACCGCGCTTTCCGGCAATATGACATCGCGCCGGAAAAAGGCGCGCAAGAAATGTACAACCTCGTAACGAAATATGAATATGAGGAATTAACCGAGTTAACGGAGGCGATACGGAAAAACGGGCGCGGCAGTGAAAGCGGCGCAATAAAATAAGGCGGTTGAAAACCACCTTATCACTATAAATCAATTTATCGATACAAAATCGGCTGCGTCTGCCGTCCTTGCAGCGCCTCTTCCAAAGCCGGCACGACCGACAGGCCGTGATACGCCAGCGATCTGCTTTTTTTCACCGGGTCGTCCTGATAAAACGGCACAAAGTACACGTTCCTCGTATTCAGAAGCGCGCCGATATTTTTCGCGTTGGCGCTCAAGCCGTCGTTGCTGGAAACCGCGATAACCACTGGCCGTTCATTGCGCAGATGAGCTTTAACGGCCATGGTGACCGGCGTGTCCGTTATGCCGAGCGCTATCTTCGCGACCGTGTTGCCCGTGCAAGGCAGAACCAGTACTATGTCGAGGAGTTTTTGCGGGCCAATCGGTTCCGCCGCCTGTATCGTCGTAATGGCGTCATTACCCGTAAGCGCGCGCAATTTGTATTTCAGCTCCTCGGATGTGATGAATCTCGTGTCCATGTCCGCCGCGTGAAAGGACAAAATGGGGTAAACATCCGCGCCGGTCTCTTTCAGGATCCTTATCCGCTCAAACGCGTCCGACATTGTGCAAAACGATCCTGTCATAGCGAAGCCTATCTTTATTCCCTGAAGCGATTGACTCATAATCTCTCATCCTCAATCCACTTTTCCCGCAAGATATTATCGACGGCTTTTCTGATATACCGAGCCGCCGTAAGCGGCGCCGCCTTTCCGGGCAGCGACGGGGCAAACAGCACATTCAGGCCGGCTTTGCGGCATTCCTCAATGTCAACCCCAAATGGCTTAGAGGCTAACTCTATGATCAATACGCGTTTGCTCAAATAAGAAATGTTGTTTATGTCCAGGATAACGCTGGGAATCGTATTTATGATAATGTCCATCCTATCTAATACATCTGTTAGATTGTCAGGAGCGACGCTTTGATAACCATAAGCGGCGATAAAGGACAAATCCGACCGCTTCCGGGCCAGCGCGTACACATTCGCGCCAAATCCGCGCAGCGTCTTGCAAAGAATCTTTCCGATCTTGCCAAACCCCATCACAAGGATATTGCTGGAATGAAGCGTTATCTTGGTATTCTCCATTGCGATCTGAATCGCTCCTTCTGCTGTGGGTATGGCGTT
>JAISZF010000271.1 GCA_031269415.1 Clostridiales bacterium | reverse complement strand
TTCTCCCTGATTTTTTTATAAAAAATGAACCGCTGCCAACCCCGTGACTATTAGTATAGGCCCTCTTTATGTCAATCAGCATGTACCGACATTATTTGTCGAATATATGATATATTTAGTTGAATTTTTTGTATCCTATGTTTATTGTACATTCTTAATTGCTCTGTATCCATGCTTTGTTTTCTGTGTTTTATATTTGCTTTTGTGTCTGTTTTTATCAATGTTTTGATGGGGAAAATTGGGTGCGTTTCTCCTGAGGCGATCGCAAGATTATGTTTACAATCAGTTTTTTTATGATATAATTAAGGCAAGCATAGTCAGGTACTCCGAGCCGCGTATGACCAAACAGGCCGACGCGGCCATTGGGTTGAACGGGGAACCGCGCAGCCTGCCGTGTTTGCGAAGGAGTCCGCGGATTGCCGCGGTTTTTTTATGCTAAAAACACTATAAGGAGGCGCGTTCCCATGTTACGGCATGGGAAAAAACTATGAGTAAGCAACTCATTGTTAAACCCGAAAAGTGCGTATCCTGCCGTACCTGCGAGCTGATGTGTTCTTTCGGGCACACAAAAACGTTCAACCCACGCCTTTCAGCTGTGACTGTCATTAATTACGAGGCCGCGATGACCTCGGTGCCGGTCATGTGTATGCAGTGCGAAGAAGCCTGCTGCCTGAAGGTCTGCCCCGTAGGGGCCATAACACGCGACGGGCAGGGCGCGGTTGTTATGAACCCCGAGAAGTGTATTGTATGCAAGATGTGCGTGAGCGCGTGCCCGCTGGGCAACATCAGTTTCTCGCCGATTACTAGGAAGGTCTTCAAATGCGACCTCTGCGGCGGAGAACCTAAATGCGCGCAATATTGCCCCACAGGCGCGATTCAGTACGTAGACCCCACCGAAAGCCCCGACCGTAAAAAGGCTGTGGCGGAACACTTCAAAGAAGTATTCGGAGAGGGGGCGGCTTCATGAACGCCTGGGTCGGAACGATTCTGCGGGTAGACCTCGCGGCGAAAACCATCAAAAAAGAGCCCTTGAACAGCAAAGACGCGCACGCCTATGTCGGCGCGAGGGGCTTGGGCACGAAGTATTTCTGCGATGAGGTTGATCCCAAGGTTGAACCCTTGTCGCCGGAAAATAAATTGATCTACACGACCGGTCCTCTGACCGGTACGGCGGCTTCCTCCGCCGGAAGGTTCGAGGTCGTGGCGAAAGCACCGCTTACCGGGACTATCGGCGCGGCGAACTCCGGCGGGTATTTTGGGCCGGAACTCAAGTACGCCGGATATGACGGGATAATTTTTGAAAACGCGAGTGAATCCCCGGTTTATCTGTATATAAATGACGACAAGGTTGAGATCCGCGACGCGTCTTCGATCTGGGGAAAAACGGTGTTTGAGACCACCGATCTCCTGAATAGGGACTGCGGGGAATCCTTTAAGATCTCCTGTATCGGGCCACCTGGAGAAAATGGATGTTTCTTCAGCGGCATTATGAACGATAAACACCGCGCGGCCGGGCGCGGCGGGCTGGGCGCGGTCATGGGCTCGAAGAAACTCAAGGCCGTGGCGGTTCGCGGAACAGGTTCCATAACTGTGGCAAGGCCGGAAAAATTCCTCGACGCCCTGACGGACGCCCGCAAAAAACTCAAGGCCCATCCGGTCGGCGGCGCGGGGCTTGCCGCGCTGGGCACCCAAGTATTGGTTAATATCATCAACGAAAGCGGCGGACTTCCCACGCGCAACTGGCGCGACGGCGCGTATTTCCCTGAAGCGGACGCGACGGGCGGGGAGGCGCTGGCCGATAAATATCTGGTTAAAAACAAGGGCTGTTTCGGCTGCTCCATAGACTGCGCGCGCGTTACCCGCGTGCCCGACGGTCCGTTCAAGAGTTCCGGTGAAGGCCCCGAATACGAGGCCGGCTGGTCTTACGGCGCGGATTGCGGCGTATCCGATCTGGCCGCTATATGCAAGGCAAACTTCCTTTGTAACGAGTATGGGATGGACCCAATCACGTTGGGGGCTACTATCGCCTGCGCGATGGAACTCAGTGAAATGGGGGTGATTCCCGAAGAAGAGATAGGCTTCCCGCTGCGCTTCGGCGACGCTCACGCCATTGTGAGCCTCACCGAGGCCACTGGAAAGAATGAGGGTTTTGGACAGATTCTAGCGCTGGGTTCGTATCGTCTTGCGGAGAAATACGGGCATCCCGAACTCTCCATGAGCGTCAAGAAACAGGAAATGCCCGCTTACGACGGTCGCGCCCTTCAAGGCATGGCGTTGGAGTACGCGACTTCCAACCGAGGCGGCTGTCATGTGCGCGGATATCTGACCTCGCCGGAGATCCTGGGCGTGCCGTTGAAAGTCGATCCGCTTGTAACCGAAGGTAAGGCCGGGCTGCTGAAGCTGTTTCAAGATCTTACCGCGCTGATTGATTCCAGCGGGTTATGCCTGTTCACCACGTTCGGCCTGGGGCTTCCGGAGATTGCCGCTCAGTACCGTGAAGCGGTCGGAACCGACGAAACGGACGAAGAGATCCTGCTTAAAGGCGAACGCGTATGGAACCTGGAAAAGCACTTTAATATTGCCGCCGGCGTCGAAAAGGACACGCTTCCCCCGCGCTTGCTTCGCGAAAAGCTGCCCGGCGGACCCGCCGCCGGTAAAGTAGCTGAGCTGTATGCCATGCTTGGGGAATACTACCAGTTGCGAGGCTGGGATCCGGAAGGCATACCCACACACGAAAAGAAGAGCGAACTAGGCATCGCGTACGCCTGATCACGGTTATGAAGGTAAAATTCTTCGCGACATACAGGGGTTTAACGGGCTGCAGTGAAACTGATGTCCCAGCGCCGAGCGACGTGTGGGCTTTGCTGACATATGTGGCGGATCGCTACGGTGAGGCTATGCGCGCTAAACTCTTTACACCCGACGGGAAAGACATTGGCGCCGACGCTATTGTGTTGGTAAATGGTCGAAATATTCAATATCTTAAAGGAAAGGAAACCGCGCTTTCCGAAACCGATGTGGTGTCGCTGTTTCCGATGGTCGCTGGCGGGTAACGGTATTATACGTTTTTGACGACGCGGGCGGGCTGTGTCCGCCCGCGATTTTTCTGAAAAAGAAGGTGATGGCGATACCAGCCATTTCCGATCAGGATTTCGACCGGCTTACGCGCGCTTATCCGAGTGATCGCAGGTATGCGCTGGCCGTCATGCAAGACATGCAGCGGCGCTATAACTATATCCCTCCCGAGGGATTAACAGCGTTGGCTGAGTATCTGAACTGCCCTGTGGCGGAATTATATTCCATGGCCACATTTTATAAAGCCTTAAGCCTTAAACCCAAGGGAAACCATATTATCAAGGTCTGTGACGGCACCGCCTGCCATATCCGCGGATCTGTTAATCTCTTGAACGGTATTATGGCCGCGCTGGGGATCGGGCCTGAAGAAACAACAGAAGACGGGGAATTTTCGCTGGAATTGGTAAACTGCCTGGGTTCCTGCGCGCTCGCGCCGGTAATGGTCGTGGACGGGGTTTATTACGGCAAGGTAACACTGGAATCGCTGCCCGATATCTTTAACAGGCTGAGAGAGGGGGCGGCGGTGTGAACTGTACCGTTTTGGTCTGCTGCGGCACCGGCTGTATCGCCAACGGCAGTATCGACGTGACCGAAGCCCTGAGCCGCGCGCTTTTGGAAATCGGCGCGGACGCTTCCGTGAAAACGGCTGTTAAGCAGACCGGCTGCAACGGCTTTTGTGAGAACGGGCCAATCGTCCGGATCATGCCGGATGATATATCATATTACAGGGTTAAGCCAAAAGACGCCCCGGCCATTGCGGCAAGCATCGGAGGCAAGCCTGTGAATCGTCTGCTTTTCAGAGATGAAGAGGGCAAGCCCGTGTTAAGTCAAAAGGCGAATCCGTTCTACACGCCGCAGCGTAAGGTCGCGCTGCGCAATATCGGCGAGATAGATCCGGGGCAGCTTGCGGATTATAGAGCGCGCGGCGGATACGAAGCCTTAAAAAAAGCACTGGCTATGACGCCGGATGAAATCATCCGCGAAGTGGAGATCTCCGGTTTGCGCGGCCGCGGCGGGGCGGGCTTCCCGACAGGGCGTAAGTGGCGTACGGCGGCGGGTTATGAAGCCGAGCCGAAATATGTCGTTTGCAACGGGGACGAAGGCGACCCCGGCGCGTTTATGGATCGCTCCATCCTTGAGGGCGATCCGCATACCGTGCTGGAGGGCATGGCGATCTGCGCGCTGGCGGTCGGCGCGAGCGAGGGATTTTTGTATATACGGGATGAATACGGTCTTGCCCGCGAGCATATTCAAAGGGCTATCAGCGACGCGGAGGAGGAGGGTATACTGGGTGATTCCCTAATGGGCGGCGGGAAGAGTCTGAGACTTTCCGTGGTCCGCGGCGGCGGCGCGTTTGTCTGCGGGGAGAGCACGGCGCTTATGGCGTCTATTGAAGGACGCGTCGGCGAGCCGCGCGCCAAGTATATCCGCTCGGTACAGCGCGGCTTGTGGAACCAGCCTACTGTATTAAATAACGTGGAGACATTCGCCAACATTCCGGTAATCATAAATGAGGGCGGCGCGAGCTTCGCCGAACTCGGAACCGATAACAGCAAGGGCACAAAGGTTTTCGCGATGGTGGGAAAGGTCAAGCGCACCGGATTGGTTGAAATCCCCATGGGCGTTTCCCTGCGCCACCTTATATATGATATAGGCGGCGGCGTGATAGGCGACAGGCCGTTCAAAGCTGTGCAAACGGGCGGTCCGTCCGGCGGATGCATACCCGCCGATATGCTGGATCTGCCGGTGGATTTCGATACCCTCACTCAATACGGCGCGATGATGGGATCGGGCGGCATGATCGTTATGGATGATCGAAGCTGCATGGTGGAAGTCGCCCGGTATTATGTCAATTTCCTTGCTGGCGAAAGCTGCGGAAAATGCTCGCCCTGCCGGGAAGGCTTGCGTCAGATGCTGCAAATTCTGACGGATATCCGCGAAGGCCGCGGTAAAAAGGGCGACGTCGAACTGCTGGAGGAGATCGGGGAAACCATGATCGGCGCTTCCCTCTGCGCGCTGGGGAAATCGGCGCCTAATCCCGTGCTGACTACCATACGATACTTCAGGGATGAATATGACGCGCACATACACGAATATCGATGTCCCGCCGGCGTCTGTCCGAAGCTTACCGCTTTTGAAATCGATCCCGCGGCTTGTACCGGCTGTACTCGCTGTAAACGAGCCTGTCCGACGGGCGCGATCACGGGCGGGGTAAAATCCGCTCACAATATAGATCAGGCGTCGTGTATCGCTTGTGGAAGCTGCCGTGACGTCTGCCGGTTCGGCGCGGTTCGCGCGGCGGCAAAAAGGAGGCTGGCCGTATGAATATCACGATAGACGGCAAGCCCTGCGTTTGCGAGCCGGGAGAATATCTGCTGGATGTAGCCAGGCGGAACAGGATCGTTATACCCACGCTCTGCCATCACGACGGATTGCCGGGGCAAGGCTGCTGCCGCGTCTGTATTGTGGAGGTTGAGATACGCGGACGCAGGAATATTGTGACCTCCTGCGTTTATCCCGTGGAACGGGAATGCGCTGTTTTTACGGACAGCGACGCGGTAAATCAGCAAAGACGCGTGGTCTTGGCGCTGCTGCGCTCCCGCGCGCCTGAAGCTGATAGGATCAACCGCCTTTGCAAACTGTATAAAGTACCGGAGTATGAGCGATTTGCCAGTAAATCCGGCGAGAAATGCATACTCTGCGGGCTGTGCGTCAAAGCGTGCCAGAGCCTTGGCACAGGCGCGATAGCGGCAATGAACCGCGGGGTGGAGAAAGAGGTTTCCACGCCGTATGATAAACCTTCCGACGATTGCGTCGGATGCGGAAGCTGCGCGGCTGTTTGCCCCACAGGGGCGATTGAGGTAAAAGAGGACGCGGCTTCCCGCGCAATATGGAACAGGGAGTTCCGTCTTCGAATCTGCGAGCGCTGCGGTCAACCGGCGGGAACCATGGAAGAATTGGAACTGGCCGCGAGAAAGTCTGGGGCGGAGCCGTCCGCGTTATGCGGCGAGTGCAGAAAAAAAGCTGTCGCGGACGCGATGGCGGCCACTTATGGCGTATAAAGGAGGTGACGCGAGGTTTCCTATTTCAGCGAGGCATTGAAGGAAGCCGTCCGCCTGCTGGCGTCTCTTGATCCGGAGACTTACGGCGTTATATTCCTGTCTCTCCGGGTTACGTGTATCGCGCTGATCGCGGCGGCTGCGTTCGGTATTCCGGCGGGCGTCGCGCTCGGTCTTGCCAGCTTCCCCGGGAAAGCTGTTCTTATGAATATTGTTAACGCGTTCATGAGTCTGCCGCCTGTGGTAGCCGGTCTGGCCGTATACATACTGCTGTCCAACCAAACGGGGCTGGTCGGGGATCACCGGCTGCTGTTCACGACGACGGCGATGTGCATCGCTCAGTTCGTGCTGGCGTTCCCGCTGATGACAGGCCTTTCCACCGCCGCCGTCACTCAGGTGGACAGGCAGATACTGCTGACCGCCAAGAGCCTTGGGGCGCGGCCCTTTCAGGCGGCTTCGGCGGTTGTGAGGGAAGCGCGGTACGGGATTTATTCCGCGTTCATTGTCATATTCGGCAGGTTAATCGCCGAGGTGGGCGCGGTTATGATGGTGGGCGGCAATATCCGCTATCAAACGCGAGTTATGACCACCGCGATCGCGCTGCACAAGGGCATGGGCGAATTTCAAACCGCGTTGGCGCTGGGGATCATTCTGCTTATACTCTCGTTCTGCGTCAACGCCCTGCTGGAATTGCTGAGAAATATAGGGAAGACGGGTTAGAATTGTGGACGCGGAAATTTTGACAGTCGAGAACCTGAAAAAGATCTACCGCGCCAATACCGTACTGGACATTCCGGCTTTTGGACTTGAGAAAGGGTTGATAACCGCGCTGATCGGTCCCAGCGGCGCGGGTAAGAGTACGCTGCTTAAGATTATAAACGGTCTGGTGAAGCCGGACGAGGGCAGGGTTGTGTTCGAGGGCGCGGAATTTTCCCGTACAAGACATTACGGTATTGGCGCCGCAAGGAAAATGGCCATGGTTTTTCAAGCGCCCGCCTTATTCAACGTATCGGTATATGAGAATATCGCGTTTGGCCTGAAGGTACGGCGGACGGGCAGGCGGGAAACGGCTGAAAAAGTCACGGAAATCGCGGAATGGCTGGGGCTTGAGAATATGCTGCGGAGAAAGGCTCGCACGCTTTCGGGCGGCGAGGCGATAAGGGTGTCGCTGGCGCGCGCCATGGTGCTGAATCCGCGCCTGCTTTTGATGGATGAGCCTACGGCGAACCTTGATCCGATGAACGTGGCGATCATAGAGGAAATGATCGCGAGGGCTAACAAAGAGCGCGGCATAACGGTTCTGCTTGTGACGCATAATATGTTTCAAGCCAGGCGGCTGGGCGAGAGGGCAGTTTTGATCATCAGCGGGAAGATCGTCGAAAGGGCCGCGTGCGCGGAGATGTTTGAAAACCCGGCGCACAGGGAAACATCGGATTTTATATCCGGAAAAATGATTTATTGACGAAAGGTGAGAAATCAAATGAAAAGAATCACGTCTTTAGTTTTAACGCTTACTCTTATATTGGCGAGCGTTGTTTCCGCTTACGCCGCTACATACACGGTAAAGAGGGGAGACACGCTTTCGGGGATTGCCGCCGAGTTTGATACCACGTATCAAGAAATCGCAAGGGTAAACGGCGTCGCCAACCCGAACATTATTCAAATAGGGCAGGTTTTGACAATACCTGATAAATCGGAAGCGGTGGCGCCGGTCGCTACGCCAATTCCCTCGTCTACCATGGCGCCCGCCGCTCCAACGGCAACCCCGGCGCTTCAGCCCGTCCCCGATGTCAACTATGACGATATAAAAGGCACGGAATTGGTAATCGCGACCACCACCAGCACCAACGACACTGGTTTGCTTGACGTGTTGGTTCCCGCGTTCGATAAGAAATACGGCACGACATCGAAGTGGGTGTCCGTCGGTTCCGGCGAGGCCATGGAGATGGGCAAGCGCGGCGACGCGGACATACTGCTGGTGCATTCCCGCGCC
>JAISZF010000226.1 GCA_031269415.1 Clostridiales bacterium | reverse complement strand
TGAGCGCGGCTCGCCCGGTTGTTATTCTTCGGACTGTTAATCCTCCCACTTTCGCCGTTTGGCAGGCAGTGGTTATCGGTACGTTCGAGGACGTATTGCGACATGCCTTCCGCTGTCTGCTCCGAATACGTTCCTGCGCTGAGTCTTGTATGACTATGACGCGTTTTCTCCCGCCCGCCCTTCGCGCCGCGCCTCGACGCGGACTCGACAAAGGTTGCTCTTGGGATATGCTTACGGCAGCGTGATTCAGTTGTCAAAGAGCAAACGACAATCATATAATTAATATTTGTTGTCGCTTTATTCATTATAGGTCGCTCTTGACAAAAAATCAACGCTAAGATATAATAATTACTGCACTTATTGATTGTCGTTAAATATAGCGCAAACGATTTTCGCTTAACTTGGAGGCTCTAAAATGATAGCCAGCGTTTACATCAAAGGCGATAACATTCATCTTTACAACGAAAACCGCCGCTTTTCCGACCTCGGCGGGCTTGTGTACAGGCTCGGACTGCCGCTCCTGCATTTCCTGACTTATGAACAGGAGCGTTTTGACGAGGCTTTTTTCGGCATCGCGTCCGCGTTTGAAACGCCGGATTCGTCACGCGCCCTTGACAAACCCGAATTTTTGGGTGAAGTCAAGCGGATGATGGCGGAAACACAGCAGCGCGAGATTTACGTCTACTTCTACAACTTGGCGTTGTACGAAGCCATTTACAGCGGCGAATCGCCGCAGGGCGCGGTGAAAAAACTGGCGGACGAGTTTCGCAAGCTGCAAGACTTCGCAACCAATCAAATCAATCTCCTGCTGAACTTCCGCGAGGTCATCTCTCAATATCCCGAAGCCGAAGCTGAGAATCCAACCACGCCTATGGAACTGCTGTATCTGCTCGACGAATTCAACAGAGAAAAGGCGTTCGGCGGCTATTTCTACCTTGAAAAGCCGTTCAAGGCGTTCTACGGCGTGATCAAACCGCCGGAGGTAGTTGAGCTTTACGAAATCGATTCAATCGTTGATCTGTTCCGCTTCGAGTTTGTGAAAATGATTGAGCGCGAGATTTACATCAAAAAGTGTAAAAATTGCGGGCAATTCTTCGTGCCTAATCGCCGTCAGGACGCGGAATACTGCGACCGCTTCATCGGCGACACGGGCAAGCGTTGCAGCGAAATCGGCGCGATGCTCCGCTACGAGCGGAAAGTCGCGTCCGACCCTGTTTGGGAGGTTTACAAGCGCAACTATCGGCGGCAGAACTCCCGCACCCGCTCCAAGAAGATGACGCAAACGGAATTTTTGCAGTGGTCGGAGCAAGCCGCGCAAAAGCGCGACGAGTGCCTTGTCGGAACCCTCCCGTTTGACGAGTACGTCGCCTGGCTCGAGCAAGGGCGGATTCGCAAACCAAGGAGCAAGCCCGATGCCGCAAAATAAGGCGTCAGACTTGCTCCGACGCAGGGATCAGTCAGTCGTAGACCGGTTCAGCGAGAATGACCTCACGCGTCTGTTCGCGGTCGGGTATCGTTCTCAGACGATCTGCCGCCGCCTCGTCAACCTCACGGCACAGCGGGTAAAGCCGTTCCGACAGCAGAAGCCGGTTGTACAGGATTGGGCGGTGTTCCCGCAGGTAACGCTTGTGAAGCTCGCCGTACAGTCCGAGCGGCGGATGTTCGCCGCCCTGTTCCATACGCGTCAGATTTGGCAATTCGTAATCACCGACGCGTGTGTAGGTTATTTCCATAGCTTTGTCCTTTCTGCGGCGGGTTACGCTGCGATAGCAACCGTTCCAATCGCCGCAGACGGGTTGGCTGCCATGCTGTAATAGTAGAGCTTTTTCAAACTCCCTTTACAGCATATACCTTCAGTAATGGGTATTTTAGTGGAAGAGAAGTTTTCCAGTGAACTAATCAGAAAATTCATCAGGAGGGAGCAACTCATGCAATCCATATTATTTCAGGAATGGGCGGCTGAATTTGCGGAGGAAGCCGCTGAAAAAGCAAAACTTGAAGACGCCGAAAATTTGCTGCGTGAAGGAGATTCGGTCGCCCGGGTAGCGAGAGTCATAAAGCTTCCCATTGAGAAGATTCAGGCGTTGAAGCGGGAAATTGAAGCAAATGGTTGATAGTCGTAACGCGTGTAAAAACAAAATTGTTCCAACGCAATCAGGGGATCATCCTTTTAAGGTTGATCCCCTGATTTTTATCATCATACATCAATAAACGCTATTGCCCTGAATGGATGATTCGCCGATCAACTGAAATATCCGATCCCGGCCTCGAAGATTCGCGGCTCCTTATCCCCGGGGATGTTCTTATAAAGCCCCTCCCCTACCCGTTCCGAATGCCCCATTTTTCCGAATACCCGGCCATCCGGGCTGGTTATGCCTTCAATAGCCCAATACGATCCGTTGGGGTTAAAACGCGCGTCCATAGAGGGCTTTCCGTTTTTATCCACGTATTGAGCAGCAATCTGGCCGTTCGCCGCCAGTTTTTCCAGAACACCGCGCGGGGCGGCGAAACGTCCCTCGCCGTGAGAGATCGGAACAATGTACTCGTCCCCCGGCTTGGTGTTCCATAGCCACGGAGAAGCGTTTGAGGCGACGCGTGTACGCACCATGCAAGATACATGCCTGCCGATTGTATTACAGGCAAGCGTCGGACTGTCCGCTGTCAGCGGGCTTATTTCACCGGCTGTTAAAATCCCCAGTTTCAAAAGCGCCTGAAATCCGTTGCATATGCCCAGGATAAGCCCGTCCCGGTTTTTCAGCAGATCGTTTACCGCTTCTTTAATCTCGGGATTGTTAAACACCGCCGCTATATATTTTCCGCTGCCGTCCGGCTCGTCCCCCGCGCTGAATCCTCCCGGCAGGGCGATTATCTGTGACCCGCGGATAGACCTCGCCAGCCGCTCGATCGTTTCTTTCAGCGACAGCGGATTCAGGTTACGAATGATCAACTCTTCCGTGACCCCGCCTGCCCTTTCAAACGCGCGCGCTGTGTCATACTCACAGTTTGTGCCGGGGAACACCGGAATAAGCACGCGGGGCGGAACCGGTAACCGCGCCGGGCGAGTACGGGTTGTTTTATTATTACCAGAGGGAATGTCGGGGATTTCACTGTTAACATCCTCGGTGACCAGCCACCCGGTCGGGAACACGCCCTCCAACGACGACATCAGGGCATGTTCTAGCTTATCAAGGGTTATCTTGCGGCCATTGACATATATTGCCGCTTCGCCGATGGTATTACCGATTGCCGACAGCCCAAACCGCGCGGCTTCAGCCTCGTCTAAATCCGCTTCGATAATCAGGGAACCGTATTCAGAGCGGTATAAATCACTTTGCGTTTCAAGCCTGACGCCGATACCGTTACCCAGCGCCATCTTTGAGACGCTTGCCGCAAGCCCGCCCTTGCTTACGGCGGACGCGGCAAAAATCCGCCCTTGTCCGTTTAATTCAAAAACGCTTTCAAATATCTTCTTCAAACGTTCAAAATCAGGCATATCAAATATGTCATATTCGGCTTTCGCCAGAAATATTTTATGCCCCTCCCGCTTAAACTCCGGCGATATAACCTCCGAAACCCTGCCCGGCGCCACGGCGAACGCGACTAAAGTCGGAGGTACCCGCAGGTCTTTAAACGTGCCGGACATGCTGTCCTTTCCCCCGATTGCCGGTACGCCGAACGCCAGTTGCGCCTTAAACGCGCCCAGCAGCGCGGCTAAAGGCTTGCCCCATATCTCCGGCACGGTCATCCGCTCGAAATACTCCTGCATGGAAAGCCTCGCTGACTTGTAATTCCCGCCGGAAGCGACGAGTTTAGCCAACGCCTCAGTAACGGCGCAGACCGCGCCGTGAAAAGGACTTTTTCGGGAGATCCGCGGATCAAAGCCATAAGACATCAGCGTAATCGTATCGGTATGCCCGTACACCGGCAGTTTAGCCGCCATCGCGTCCGGCGGGGTCAGTTGGTTTTCCCCGCCGAACGGCATAAGCACGGTCCCCGCGCCCACAGTGGAGTCAAAATGTTCCGATAAGCCCTTTTGAAGCGCGATATTCAGGTCCGAAAGATTGTCCAGCCAGATTGCCGGATCGTTGCCGGATTCTTCACGCGCGTGTCCGCCGGAGGATATAACAGCCGCAGTTTTCTGCCTCACGCCGTTCGTATTCAGAAATGAGCGAGATAAATCAACAATGACCTTTCCGTGCCAACGCATAACCAGCCGCCGCCGGTCGGTTACAACGGCAATTACGGAGGATTCCAGATTCTCGCCGTCAGCCAGTTTAGTAAACGCTTCCGCGTCTTCCCGTGAGGTTATGACAGCCATACGCTCCTGTGACTCCGAGATCGCCAGTTCAGTGCCGTCCAAACCCTCATACTTCTTTTGGACTTTATCGAGATCTATATCCAGCCCGTCCGCCAGTTCGCCGACCGCTACAGCAACCCCGCCGGCGCCGAAATCATTGCACCGCTTAATCATCAGGCTGGCGTCGGGGTTTCGGAACAAACGCTGCAATTTCCGCTCCACAAGCGGATTGCCCTTTTGGACTTCAGCGCCGCACGAAAACAGGGATTGCTCGGTATGCTCCTTCGACGAACCGGTAGCGCCTCCGCAGCCGTCGCGCCCGGTGCGGCCTCCGACCAAAATTACAACGTCGCCTTCGGACGGCCGCTCCCGCTTTACGCGCGCCTTGGGAACCGCCCCTATGACAGCGCCAATCTCCATGCGTTTGGCAATATATCCTTCATCATATATCTCTGATATTTGACCCGCAGCCAGCCCGATTTGGTTTCCGTAAGAGCTGAAGCCGCGCGCCGCGCCCTGCGTGATTTTCCGTTGCGGGAGCTTACCGGGCAGCGTCCGCTCCACGGGAACTCGCGGATCACCGCTTCCTGTAACACGCATTGCCTGGTACACATATGAACGGCCTGAGAGCGGGTCACGGATCGCGCCGCCCAAACAGGTGGCCGCGCCGCCGAAAGGTTCGATCTCGGTCGGATGGTTATGAGTTTCATTCTTGAACATAACCAGCCAATCCTCAATTCTGCCATCCACATCGGCGGGCACGACAATACCGCAGGCGTTTATTTCATCCGATTCATCCAGATCAGTGAGAACGCCCCTGCTTTTCAGGACTTTCATCCCCATAAGCGCTATATCCATCAGACAGACCGGTTTAGTTTCCCGCCCGTAAAGCTTATCCCTTTCCGCACGGTATAAATCTAAGGCTTCTTTAATAACAGTCGCGTATGGACCATCTTCTATATCTATATCCGTAATTTCCGTTAAAAACGTCGTGTGGCGGCAGTGATCGGACCAGTATGTATCTATAACCCTGATCTCGGTAAGCGTAGGGTCACGGCGCTCCGTATCACGGAAATACTCACGGCAGAAATTTAAATCAGCGCGGGACATAGCCAGCCCCATGTCAACGGCCATGGCGTTTGTTTCCGCTTCCGTATAATTAATAAAACCGCGCAAAACTGGTATATCGTCCGGAATATCGGAGGGAGAAAACAGGCTCTCCGGTTTCTCCAGCGGCGCTTTCATGGAGTCAACAGGGTTTACGCAATAATTCTCAATCAGTTGTATGGCGTCGCGGCTCAGCGGCCCCTTGCATACATACAGCTTCGCGGATTCGACGCGCACGGTTTCGCCAGTCGCGGACATAACGCATTGTTCCGCGCTGTCCGAACGCTGATCGTACTGGCCGGGCAGATACTTCACGGCGAAAGCGTACTCGTCCGGCTCGACGGAATACGTCTCTTCCGTGACAATGTCCGCCGCGGGATCCGCAAACACAGATATTTTCGCGGTTTTATAGGCAGTTTCGCTTAATCCTTCAATGTCATACCTGTTAACAATCTTTAATACCCTAAGCTCTGATATGTTCAGGTTCTCCCTCAAATCTTTAAAGAGATTTCGCGCCTCAATATCATAACCGGGTTTTTTCTCCGCGAATATACGATAAATCATAGAACCTCCAAGAGTTATAGTATTCCAAACAGTCCAGCGATAAACGTGGCGATAAAATAGTAGAAATTCAGGACTCCATATAGAATGGGTTGAATTATTCTTGACAATACGCCTGTAAACGACAGCAGTAAAATTATGCCCATACCTATCCTTGGGTTAGAGTGTACAAATTTATAATAGATTTGATCGGGCAGAAAACTGCCGAATACCTTTGAACCGTCCAAAGGCGGCAAAGGCAGCATATTAAACACCGCCAGCGAGATGTTCAGAAAGAACCCTTCTTGAGCGAACATGGCAAGATATTCCGGTAAATCACGCAGCGCAACCAGAGGAATAAAGAACAGGATTGACAGTATAAAATTCGTCATGGGTCCCGCCAGCGAGATGATCGCCATGTCCCTTTTAGGGTTCTTCAGATTATATGGATTGATCATAACGGGTTTTGCCCATCCGAAATGGTATACTATCATTAGCAGAAAACCAAGCGGATCAATATGCCGCAATGGATTCAGGGAGAGCCTGCCGTCGTTTTTCGCGGTCACATCCCCAAGTTTATATGCCGAGAAACCATGGGCAATCTCGTGGAACATAAGTGATATAATTAGTACACTAATGTATACTAAATCTATTCTCTCCAGTAAATTTTGAATAATATCTTGAAACATGCTCTGATCCATAAAAATCCCCCGTTCTGTCAGACACGCGCTAACACTCATTGTATCTCATACCGTGCTTAATTTCAACTTCTTTACCGCCAACAATTTACAAGCGACTGAAACCCAATTGACATTGACATCTTTTGGCTGTGGTGATAGCATTAATCAGGATACGCAATATCACTTTTGGGGGGAAATATGAAAAGAACTCGAACCATGACGCTGGCGATAATAGCGGCGTTGCTGTTGCCCTACGCCGTTACAGCCGCCGAAGCGGACAATCCCACTGTGACTGACGAACCGTCAGCCGTCGCGGAAATTACTTTGCCGGAGGAAGCGCCTCTTCCTGAACCCGGAGTTACATCAGGTGAAAGCTCGATAACCTCCGCTGCCACCGGAGGGCCTCTGTCACTGCCTAACGCCAACCCTGTACACAGAATAGAACTGGCGTATAATACCGTAAATGTAACATATCCCAACGGTGAAACCGCCGCTCATGATAATCAGTATATACCGTTCATCATAAACGGAACGCTGATAGACTCCGATGTCATTCTGGTCAACAACCGAACTCTTGTCCCTCTGCGCGTGCTTACGGAAGTTCTGGGCGGGTCGGTCGAATGGGACGACGCCACGCGCGCTGTTACAATTTACAATGGCTATGACGTAATCAAAATGGCGATCGGAAACAACACGGTTATTATTAACGACGTTGAGACGGCTATCGATGTACCGCCGCTCATCTATAACAACTATACATATCTGCCGCTTCGGTTTGTCGCCGAAGCTTTAGGGGCGCGGGTCTCATACAACACGGGTGAATATGACCGTACAACCATGAAGTTTAACAGTTACATGATGGCGCAAGGCTTTTCCGCCAACGCCGTCGTTGACCAATACGACCCGTCTTGGCCGATTTTATCGGAATTTCAGGCGGAATCCACAGTTATGTCGATGTCGCGCGATCTGTTCAATCAGTTCATGGAACAGAACAACGCCGCTCACCCCGACAAGGATTATACGGCCAAGTATAATTTTATCAATTATAATATAGATAATACTCGGGTAGTAGGTTCGGTTTCGCGGTACTATGTTGTCGAGTCCTTCAGTTTGTTTTTATTTGATAAATATACTGGCATAATATATACGATAGGAAGCGACGCCAAGTCTAGTTGGGTTCGGCGGTACGCGGAGGGCGATCCTGAGAATTTCAAGATGATTGCGAATAATTATTACATCAATTAATGAGAAGGCCGCCGTGAATGTTCGCGCGCGGCCTTTTGTATACGAATTAATGTTTGTTGTGCATTATTTAAATATATCAATTGAATCCACATACAAACGCACAAAACATAGAACGAATTTTCTTTATCAGCTTCATGTGGTGTTTAGTTGTATTTCATCTATATTTGCCTTGTATTTAATTATTATTTATATTTTTTTGGTTGGTTTTATCTGTTATATTCTATTATTAAAGAAATTTTTGATTCAATTTACAATATTGTTTGAAATTTATGTATTATACAAATTATACAATAATTTATTGTTTTGTCCATGATGATAGTTGTTTTATTTGTATATATTTTTATTACGCAATTTTCGTCAAGAAGGGAAGTATATGGCCAAAAAACGCGGTCAAAACGAAGGCAGTATCGGCAGACGCCCGGATGGTTCATGGTGGGCGCGTATAACAGTCGGTAAAGACATAAAAGGCAATCAGAAGCGCAAGGCATTTTATGGCAAGACGCGGCGTGAGGTTCAGCGTAAAATGGCCGCCGCGCTGTCTGAATTGAACCATGGTTCCTTTGTCGAACCGTCAAAAATGACAGTTAATGAATGGTTGGATATTTGGCTGGACGATTATAAAACCCAGTCCGTAAAGCCGACTACCCTGCTCATCTACGCGTCTCGCGCCGATAAGCACATACGCCCGGCAATCGGCCATTTGAAGATACAGGAATTGCGCCGGGACGCCGTTCAGGGTATGCTAAATGAATTATCCAAGCGGCTCGCGCCTGAAACCGTAAAGGGCGTTTACATCACTCTTCACGCGGCTTTGGAGCAAGCCTTTAAGAACAACATGATATCAGCGAACTCAGCGTCGGGCGTTATCTTGCCAAAAGCGGCGAAAACACGCGCTCAGGCGTTCACGAGGGAGGAGCAGCGCCGCTTTATGGAAGCGGCGAAGGCGTCTTATATGGGAGAGATGTTTCTTCTGGATCTGGGCACGGGCCTGCGCGTCGGCGAGCTAATATCCCTTACATGGAGCGATATAGACATGGAAAACAGCATACTGCGCGTCAACAGGACGTTAAACATCATAAAATCCGTTGACGACTCCGAACGAAAATGGCTGAAAACCTTCGGGACGCCAAAAACGGCCTCAAGCGTCCGCAGCGTACCGCTGCTGCCATATATGTCCGAATTGCTGAAATCGGTCAAAAAGCGGCAGGACGAACGCGGAAATAAAACCGGTTATGAAGATAATAATCTGGTATTCGCCACACGTTCGGGAAAGCCGCTTGACCCACGTAATACGCAGCGCGCGTTTCAAGTTGTTTTAAAACGCGCGGGATTAAGCGGTTTTCATATACATTGCCTGAGGCATACATTCGCTACCAGAGGGCTTGAACACGGTATAGAGCTGCGTGTTCTGCAGGAACTGCTCGGCCATTCGACAATAAAAGTCACCTCGGATTTGTATACGCATGTGCTGCCGGACATGAAAAAAGACTCGATAATGAAGCTGAAAGACGCAATTGCGGACAACGCTGTCAGGCAGGTATAAGGTAGGTATATTTTTTTCATACATGTATAAGATTTAAGCCGGAAAAATGTTGGTATTACGCGGAATTTCATACATAGATTCCGATAAAACATTAAACTGGATAAGTTTAAGGTGTTTAACAAACGACTTCAGCTTTATGAGGTGAACTTATTACTTGATGGAAGAACTGGATGAGTATCAGGAACACTTGGACAAAACAACTTTTTCGTAGTATCAGCCTTACGATCTTTGCTCTAACACTCAAATTGTGATATTATGCGATTATGAAAATAATTATTACAGATCGGAGGTATGCCGATGGCATTTTTAATAACCGAATCATGTACCGGCTGTACCCTATGCGCCAGAAACTGTCCGGTTAAGGCTATATCCGGCGAACTGAAAAAACTCCACGCGATCAATCCCGCGCGATGCGTAAACTGCGGCGTCTGCGGCAGGGTCTGCCCAAGCTCCGCCGTATTGGACAATATTGGTAAAACCGTTGTTAAGGTTTCAAAAACCGAGTGGGAAAAGCCGGTCATAGACAAATCGCTCTGCGGCGCCTGTTCCATATGCGTAAACGCCTGCGGGAAGGACAGCCTTTCTATTTCCATGCCCGCGTTTCGCGGGGACATTAACGTATTCGCGCTTCTTTCGAATGAAAAGAGCTGCGTGGGCTGCGGAATATGCGCAAAGGTCTGCCCACTTAAGGCGATTGTGATGAGAAAGGAAGGCGCCTCATGAATCTGCCGATCTACAAGTTTATCGACCTGACTTCCGGCGAGATCCGCGACTATCCTATAAGCCGCACACTGTTCGAGCGATATTTGGGCGGAAAGATTTTAGCCGGTAAACTGCTTATGGATCTTCAGCCCGAGGGATTGCCAAGGTTTCACCCGGATAACGCGCTGATTATAAACACCGGCCCTGCCGGCGGCACAGGCGCGCCTTCATCCGGAAGATTCAATATGACGTTTAAGAATGTCCTGACAGGCGGTATCGCTTCATCGAACTGCGGCGGCACGTTCGGCGTTTCACTGAAAGCCGCCGGCATAGACGGGTTAATCATTACAGGTAAAGCCAAAAAACTCTCCTATATAGAAATACTGGACGGCGGCGTTTCTATAAAAGACGCGTCGGCTTACGCGGGCATGGACACCGAGGAAATCCAAAGCAGGTTTGACAAACACTGGGGAAAGCTGGTTATCGGGCCAGCGGGAGAATCGCTGGTCTGGTACGCGTGCGCGATTTCCGGGGAACGTGTCGCGGGCCGTTGCGGAGCGGGCGCGGTTATGGGTTCGAAAAATTTAAAGGCGTTGACCGCGTATGGCACGAAACGGCCTGAAATATATGACCCGGACGGTTTTACAGCGTATGTGAGGAAATGGACAGCTTTTTTAAAAAATCACCCTATGACCGGTTCGGCGCTTCCGACCTACGGCACCGCCGGCTTGGTCAGCAGCGCGAACGCCTCCGGAGCGCTGCCCACGCGGAATTTCAAAGAAGGACGGTTTGAAAAATCTAGGGACATCAGCGGCGAAAGCCTGGCGGACAAGCGTCTGACGCGCAACGGCGGATGCGTAAGCTGCCCTATTCGCTGCGAGCGTAGGGTTAAATTGAACGGACGCGAGATTAAAGGCCCGGAATATGAAACCGTGGGGCTGTTCGGTTCCAACCTGGGCAGCGGCGATATGGACAGAATAATCGAGATCAACTATTACGCCGACATTTGGGGCATGGATACTATAACATTGGCTGGAACTATTGCCTTCGCGTTGGAGCTTCAGGAAAAGGGCATGGCGGATTTCGGTTTGGATATTGGCGGCAAAGAGGCGATAATAGAGGTATTGCGAAAGGTAGGGCGCCGCGAGGGTATCTTTACGGAACTGGCCAACGGCACAAAATGGCTTTCCGAAAAATACGGAGGCAAGGATTTCGCAATCCACTCGAAAGGCTTGGAATTGGCTTCGTATGAACCAAGGCAGTCCGTGGGCATGGGGCTGGGTTATGCCACGTCCAACCGGGGCGGATGCCATCTCAACGGAGGTTATCTGGCGTTAATTGAATCGGTTGGGGTAGTATCAGTAGATCGCCGTCATCCGTCCAGCAAGGCGGAGCTTACCATTATGTTCCAAAATATGATGGAATCAGTATCGGGCGCGGGGTTCTGCCTATTTACAGCTCAGGCCGTAATACCCGCCATATTCTTCAAACTGGGGCCGAACCACGCGGTAACACGCGCGGTCAATAAGATCCTGGGCTCGGCCGGTTTTGCCCTGCGACCCATCTGGTGGCTGCTGCCGGGGCTTCTTCCGTTTAATACGATGTTTCTGCTGCCCCATGCTGAGGTCGTTAAACTGATAACCGGTATGCCAATGACCAGCGGGAAGCTTATACAGATCGGCGAACGCGGGTACAACACAGAAAGGCTGTTTAACCTGCGGGAGGGCTTGACAGGCGCGGACGACTCGCTGCCCGCCAGGCTGACGAATACCTCGCAGGAGAATGATCCCGAAGGCAAACCGGTGCCGCTTTCAAGGATGCTGCCGCTTTACTATAAGGTAAGGGGATGGGATAGCGAAGGCAGGCCGACTCCAAAGAAACTTAAACAGTTGAGGATTGAATCCGGCGCTGGCGTTTGAGGAGGCTATTATGGCGACTCTGGTTTATCAAGGCGAATTGCGCCGTATGACAGGTAAGGATGAAGAAACCGCGGACGTCAGGAGTATGCGCGAAGTGATGGAATTCCTCACACTATCATACGGCGCCGAGGTTTTGCGGAAGGCGAAACGTTGTATGGTCGCCCTGGACGGCGTAAAGATCGATAACTTAAACAAACGTGAACACGACATATCCACGGACAGCGAGGTGTACTTTTTCCCGCTGAGCTGCGGCGGTTGAACGGAAGGGGATCGGTTATGTATATATTCTTTTGCAGGGCGTATCAGTTTGTTTTCAGGATAATGGCTTACCTGCTTCCATGGCGTAGGCCGGAGATTATCAACACAAATGAAATCCCCGGGCTTTTAAAACGGCTGGGCGTTTCATCTGTGCTGCTTGTCACGGACAAAGGCATCGCGGGGATGGGCCTTCATAATAATCTGGTCAATATCTTAAAGTCTAACGCGCTGAACTGCGTCATTTATGACAAGACCGTGCCGAACCCTACCATCGAGAATATCGAGCGGGCGCTTGCGTTGTACCGCGAGAATAACTGCGGAGCGATTATCGCGTTCGGCGGAGGTTCCCCGATGGACTGCGCCAAAGGCGTGGGAGCGCGCGTCGCCCGTCCGAACAAGCCCATTCGGAAGATGCGCGGTCAATTGAAAGTGCTGCTGAAAATGCCGCCGTTTATCGCCGTTCCGACCACCTCTGGAACAGGCAGCGAAACTACGCTTGCGGCTGTGGTCGTTGATGAAAAAACCCATGAGAAGTACGCCATTAACGACCCGGCTCTTATACCGCATTACGCGGTTCTGGACTGGACATTGACCAAAGGCTTGCCTAAAGCTATAACCGCCGCGACGGGTATGGACGCGTTAACCCACGCCGTCGAGGCCTACATAGGCGGCAGTAATACAGCGCAAACCAGAAAGGACGCGTTAAGCGCGGCAAAACTCATTTTTGAGAACCTATTCAACGCTTATACGGACGGAAATAATCAGACGGCCCGTGAGAATACGCAGAAAGCGGCTTACCTGGCAGGAGCGGCTTTTACCCGCGCTTATGTGGGAAACGTACACGCGGCTGCGCACCAACTGGGCGGATTCTACAGCACGCCTCACGGCAAGGCCAACGCGGTAATTCTGCCGTATGTGCTGGACGCGTATGGGGCAAGTGTTTATGATAGGCTGGCCGAGATGGCGGACGCCGCCGGCGCGGCAAAGGCCGGAAGCAATAAAGAGAAGGCGGAAGCGTTTATCGCGGCGATCAGGCATATGAACAAGGTTATGGGAATTCCGGAAAAGATAACGGAGCTTAAGCGGAGCGATATACCGGAACTGACCAGACGCGCTTTAAAGGAGGCTAATCCGCTGTATCCGGTTCCAGTTATCTTTGACACCGCTAAGATGGAAGCGATTTATTATAGTATTTTAGAGGGTTAGCATATGCGTTAGCGGCAGGAAGGGCTTTTTCGCCTTGCGTTCCGCGAAAAAGCCTATTATGACTACGACATTTTGGCCCGCCAATAAAACAATGCGTAGCATTGCGGCGGGCTAAAATATGCTGGAGAAAAACCGCGCAAAGGGCGCGGCCCGGCTGCGGTTTTTTGTAGTCCAAAACGGCGTCAGACATTTTACGTATACCGGCATGTTATGCGAAGTCGGGGGTGTTTCCAGATGTACATTCGCAATTAGAGTCTTCCATGAATGTTTTCATATCGGCGATTCCATAATAATTAATCCAGCCATCTGTATAGCGTTTCAATTCAGCGACAATTGCTTGGAAAGAGCGCCCTCTCTTTCTTTTGGTAATCTGACGCGCTTTCTTCTTGAATCTCTCTTTGCTTTTCCCGTGTGGACGTATACAATACTCTAAACTATTTTAAGTTCAAAATATTGGTATTGTGTGGTATTGTGTGGCAACATAAAGAAATTCTGACGCAATCGTGTTCAGCGGGTCTTACACCCCGCCGTTTAACGCAAGCCATCCGTTATTATTTTGGAATAAACGGACATACTAGGCATAAAGCGCTTTGACGGAGGAGAACACGCGATGAATAAAAGACTCTGCCTGATAACAATCCCGTTCATTCTTTGCTTTTCATATATGGCGAACGGCGCGGAAGCCGCGAAAACAGACGAGGGTATAGCGATGAAAGAAGGCTCGGTATTATCCGGCGAATATCCGCGGTTATCCATAAAGGGGCTGGCGGTACGCGGCGAAGAGGGAAGCGGCTCGGCGGAATGGGAGATTCACTTCGCGCTGGGTGAGAACCCGGAGCAGTGGGATCGCGTATTAGTAGGCGAACTGCTGACCGACAGCGTTAAACGGTCGCCCATCAGTTGGAGCCTTACAGACGAATCCGGGGATGTGTGGCCCCCCAATACATCTTCCTCGGCGCTGCGGATGGACTGGCTTTCGCCAGATACTTTGGGTTGGACAATAAGCGCGTCGGAGGAAATGCCTTTTGAAACGCTTAAAAACAAGCGTTTCACCATTAAGCTGAGAGCGATAACAGACCCCTCGCGGGGCAGCGGTAAGGAAGGCTTTCTTAACGGCACCTTTATCAACTGCTATTATAAACACGCTCTGAAGCATTATAACAGCACATATACCGGCACTGAGGCGCAAAACGCGTCAACTGCTTTTAAACGGGTCAGCCTGTATGAAAACGGCATAGAGTCTCCGGCGGATGATTCGCTTGTCGCCGGGGAAGACAGTATGCTGGATACCTACGATCTGCGTGCGTTGGAATATAAAGAACCCGAAGAGTTTGGATATTATATGATCACAACCCCGTCGGCAACCCCCGCCGCGACGGACGATTATCAGGATTACCGTGACCTGTATGTTGAAGGGGAGGAATTCATTATCCCCGCCACCGAGGGAACCGAGGGCGTTTCGGAGTATCCGCTTGAGGTTACGCCAATACCGGATTACGCTTACGGCTTATACGCTTATGATTACAACGGGAATACTTCGTCGCCTGAATTTGATCCTGGTTCTGTCAGTCAATCGGAAACCTCGGTCGGATCGGAATACTATTATAGTGAAAGCCCGGCGGATTACGACCCGGAGTTTGAGTTTGACTCAACGCTGGAATATCCCGCCGTATCGGAAAACACCGGCGCATGGTATCAGCCGGAACCTCCATACGCGCAAGCGCCCGCGTATTATGAATCAAATTGGGGAGCGCCGATGCCGATTATTCCTGATCCGCCGTCGGAAAGCGCAGATAATAATATTGTATATGGCTCAACTTTCGGTTATCCTCAAGACGACGATTATTACACCGGTGAAACCACCGAAGAGTATCCCGCGGAAGCTCCGATCTACCCAACGGAATTCAAACGGGCGGCTGATATAACGCCTCAATATCAAACGGCGCCAGAGGAGATACCTCCGTATGAAGCGGCGTCCGAGGCGGTACTTCCGAGCGAACCGGACGCGGCTGCTCCGGGCGTCTATAGTGAGCGGCTGGAATTGTATAACTATCCGTCCGACTTAAGCGTAAGCGAGGCCCCAACGGTTGAGCCTAAAACACGCTCGTCGGTTCCGAGAGAGGTTTCTTATGACGACGAGTCAGATTCAAAATCGAACCCGACCACGTGGGAAAAGAATTTATTAAGGGATATCTGCGTATATTTCTTCTTATGCGTCAGCATTTCATTATTCTTTACACAAAAAAAACAGCCGCGTCGGTAACAGGAATAAAGAGGTATCCGCAAAATGATTTCCGCGGATACCTCTTTATTAGATTACCAAAAATGGCATACTTTTTATTTATATTGACTTAATTGTATAATTATCTATAATGAGCATTGGTGACCATATTTTATGAAGAGAAAAACCGCCGTACGCAATTCGCGTCAGCGGGAAAAACTTCGGGTTCGAGAACAATATCCGCGGCGTGCCTCTATACGCGGTATTCTGTTTATAGGCCCCTGCTACAAACGAAAAGCCGGTATATCTTTGCGATAACCGGCCGCGTCTTTTTACTCTATCTTAAACTGAGGCGTACCGCTCGACCCGGGGGCGATACTGTACTTGTCAAATATGACTGCCGGTTTCCCGTCCGTGTCAATATAAAAAGCCGTCTTATCCGTTACATACCTATAATCTTTTTCCTGTTTAAAGAATTGGCCTTCTCCCGCTTTTTCGATCGTTTTCCTGACAACGGCGTCCGCTTTCTCATACGCGTCCTCACCCAGCGCGTCTGTCAGCTTGAGTATTTTTTCATTGTCGAATACGACGGTTCGCACATTGTCACTGCTGGTATTTCCCGGGAACAGGCCGCTATGGATAATTACGCTGAAAATATCCTTGTATCTTTTAACGTCATAGGAGAATGTCAGCTTGTCGTCGGTTTTGCCCCGACTGTTCAAAGCCTCGTCGAATATGCCGTTTAGGGTTGTGTCCACGAGCTTTTGCAGATCCGCGTTCGATATGCCCGTTATCTTCGGGAAATGTCCGCTGGCGCTTTTATCCAATTTTCTGTCGGCGATTTTAACGGAGCTTTCCGACTTGCCCTTGCCCAGTAAAACCGCTTTTTTCGCGGTTGTGCGCGCGGGAATACTGGCGGTCAGCGCCTGATTCCAAAGGAGCATGTCAGTATCGTCAGTCACGTTCTCAATGGTTACGGCGTTCTTTGTCGAAAAAGGTTCCAAGGGCGTGTTCTCGTTTATGGTGACAATAACCCCCGTGTCGGTGACTACGCTTAACTGCCCGCTTTTCTGGCTTACCCGCGTTACCCTCGCGTATATGGGAGGCAGATAATCTTCCGGGATATTGATAATCAGAGCGACCGCTTCGCTTTCGCCGTTCTCATAATACGCCGCGACATTGTCGTTCTTGCGATCGATCAGCGCGGCGGGTTTTCCGCTCACCGCGTCGGCAATATATGTTTCAGGGGTAAGCCTTAATATGACACTCTTGCACTTGTCCTTTACAGGAACGATCTCGATTGTTTCCATATCGTCTATGAGTATCACGCCGCTTAAGGATTGAACGGCGCCCACGTGTTGGACGGCTCGCGGCGTCAGCGCGGGCGACGCTGTAATCAGCAGCGTAAACAGAGACAGTAAAAAACTCTTCATAAATTTCCTCCTCTTTTATCGTACTGCCTCTTTAGTATGCCACAATAAGCGAACTTTATCACTGTTCACCATTAAGGACAGGTGGTCATATGCTGAAAAGAGGAATTGGACGCGGGGTGAGTTTATGAAGATCGGTGATATCGTCGGTAGGCGTTCGCATAACTGCGACGTTCTTTTCCGAATAACAGATATATTAAACAACGGACTGTATGTTTTGACAGGGCTGAATTATAGGTTGCTGGTTGAGGCGGAGGAAAGCGACTGCCTGCCGATTCGGAAAAGCTTGATTCAGCGTTTCCGTGAGTTTTTTCTGGATGAAACCGAAGCTATGATGGATCGTGTGTTGAGCGGTCGTGAAGTTTTGACAGACTGCCGGCCCGGCAGAGTGCTGCATATGGATTCGGATCCGGAATATCTTCAGATTTGCATGAGTTTTTACAGCCGCCTGTCCATACCCGCGCGCGGCGAGGTAAGTATGGTTCATAAGCAAGCCGAATCGGTTCAGGAACTGCTGAAACGCGATATGCCGGATATCCTTATAATAACCGGCCATGATTCGCTGTATAACAGCAGCATGCCCGGCAGAAACGAAAGCTATAGAAGCTCAGGCTATTTTTGTGAGACAGTACGCGCTGCCCGCCGCTATAACCCGTCAAAGGACAGCTTGGTTATTATCGCGGGGGCGTGCCAATCTAATTATGAAGCCCTGATAGATTCGGGCGCGAACATCGCGTCCAGTCCCGGGCGGATATTGATTCACGCGCTGGACCCGGTGTTTGCCGCCGAGAAAATCGCGTATACCTCCATTGATAAAGTGCTGAGTATGCGTGAGATTCTGGATAACACCTTTACGGGCCGCATGGGGCTGGGCGGGTACCAGACCAGAGGTGTTATGCGGCAGGGGCTGGAGCCGGTACGATAAATCATCCATGAACGCTTCCAGCGACCGCCGAACCTCGCCTCCTTTCCTCGAATTTCAGAAAAGGGGAAAGGAAGCGGGGAACGGCACTGGGGAATCGGCTTAATTCCTAATTTGAATATGTGATAAATCGTAATTTTCACGAATAATAGATTCGAATTCATCATCATTCAGCTTGAAACCTTTTGCCACTCCATCACCTCCCTCATAATGTATAACAACTCACATAATTAGAATGCCCAAAAAAACTTTTATATTTTTGTAACATATGATGAAAACGAGCTTTCATATTTGGCGGTGAAAGCTCGTTTTCATCATATGTTACATATTTTTTTGTTTTCCTTATACCGTTGGTCTCTGGGCTTTTCCGCGTCATCTGGAATTTTCACAGAACCGCCCATTTTCCAATTTTGCGCGAACCCTCGCGTTTTATCAGCCCAGCGTCCTGATATTCGCGCAGTTCACGCGAAATCGTCCGCTGTGATTTGTCGGTGAGCTCCGCCAACTGCGCGATCGTCGCGGTCGGGGTCTGTTTTATGAAGTCAAGGGTAGTCTTTATCTCGCCATTTATTATGCCGTTTGGCGTGATAAACGCTTCTTCAAACGGAAACGTCACAATCGTGAAACTCGGTGAAAGTTCAAAAATCTTTCGGTCATAGGCTTTGAGTATGCGGCTCATTCCGCTGCCTATCTGCTCCACAAGCTCCATATCGCGGAATACCCGCATAAGTTCACGGTTTCGCGGCATAGAGCGGCATTTGAAAAAATCCTCTTCCGCAAGCCCCTCAACCAAGCCGCCGCAGGACGGTAAGCGGTAAACCATAGGGTACAGAGGAACAGGAAAACGAAAATAAAAATGACGTTATCAAGAAATAGATAACGTCAAATCGAAAAAAACACTGGGAAGAGAAAGATCATACGAGCAT